>DNAE01000043.1 GCA_003543635.1 Clostridiales bacterium
GAACATGGATTCCATGACACCGTGAACCGTGGCGAGTTCATCCGCTAAGATCAGTTGGTGGGCGGGGGTAAATCCCCTGGAAGCTCCGAGATCCCCGTAAACTTCCTTTGCCGGGATGTTGCTGTTCATGAACAGCATGGAGGATACCTGATCCTTGGAGTAGGAAAAGTCTGATATGGTAACGTGTCCTTCCTCGTTCATGGAGAGATATTCCGATCCCGAGAATGCGATGACATAAGTCAGGATGAAACACATGACCAGGGTGAGGATGAGGAGACCGTAGAATTCCACGCTCCTTATGATCCTGTAAAGAAAACCGTCCGCTACCTTCTTCATGTTATCTGAATTCCTTTTTCCTGAATATCAATGTGCCTCCGAGGGTGGAAAGGACCATTGTCGCCGCCGCGCCCTCAGCCTGCCTTTTAAAGTTCTTTCTTCCCTCTCCCATGGCGTAGGAGTAGGGGGTGGATTCATATATGAAGGTGACGGCTTTCCGTGTGTTGCCGGTCAGATAATCGGGATTGAACTCCCGGTATTGCTCCCCCGTATCGTTGTCGACGTACGTGATCCTGTAGGGTTCATTCAGTCTATGTTCCATGTCTTCCCCTGCCGTCACTGCTGCCAGTGGGATCATAACTGTCACGATAAGGGAGAATATCTTTATGGAAAAACAGCTGTGGATAAGATCATTTAAAAGGGTAACGGCTACCGTCCATATCAGGAAGAATATAAGATATCTTATATTTGTTTTCGTGAAGGAGTAATGGAAGGTCCCCTTTGACAGGTTGCAACAGAGGAATAACATACCCGTTTCAACAGAAGAAATGATCAGGGAAACGATGAAAAGGGCAACCGTCTTGCTCAGATATACCGCTGTCCTGGAAAGGCCCGTGGATACCTTTCTGGACCATCCCCGGTCCGAGGATTCCCTGCCGATGAAAGACGTGCAGAATACGGGAATGGCCACGCTGTTTAATGCCAGGCATATCAACAGGGCGAGGTTGAAAACGCTTCCGGTTATCGCCCCCTGTTCCCCGTGGTGTGCTGTATATATGGCGTAAGGCGGCACAAGGAGGCAGAAGACCAGGAGCACATAGAAGATCCGGGACTTAAAAAGACGCATCAGATCGGCCTTGAGCGAACGTATCATCTCTTCTTTTCTCCGCTTCCCACGAGGTTCATGAAATAGCCTTCAAGGTTCTCATCCTTTTCCCGGACGCTTATGACCTCGATGTTTTCCTTTGCTGCAGCCAGGACGAGCCTGCTTACCGTCACATCCCCGAAGATGTCTATCCTGTCGCCCTCCGCGATCTCGTAGGTGAGGCCCAGATCATCGAGGATCCTGCACATTCCCCTGACGTCGTCGACTCTTATCTCGGAGGATTTCCTTACCCTTGAAAGGAGCTCCTCGGAACTTAACTGTTCCAGGATCATCCCGTTTTCGATGAAGGCGTAGTGGGTGGCAAGACGGGAGAGCTCGTCCAGGATATGGCTCGATATGAGGATCGTGGTATCCCTCTCCCTGTTTATCTTCATAAGAAGTTCCCGCATCTCTATGATGCCCTGGGGATCGAGTCCGTTTATGGGTTCGTCCAGGACCAGGATATCGGGGTTGCCGCACATGGCGACGGCGATACCGAGGCGCTGCCTCATGCCGAGGGAGAACTTGCCGGCAGCTTTTTTACCGGCATCTTCCAGTCCGACGAGGGACAGGAGCTCGTCGATCCCCTTATCGTCCGTCATTCCCAGATTAAGGTACTGTATCTTGAGATTATTCCTTGCCGACATGTTCCTGTAGAGGGCGGGGACCTCCACCAGGGAACCCATGCGTCTCCTTATGCCGTTGATCCTTCTGTCCGTATTCTTTACACCGGAGAGGGTGTAGGTGCCGGAGCTCGGTTCCTGTAGTCCCGTTATCACCCTCATGAGGGTGGTCTTGCCTGCGCCGTTCCTGCCCACGAGTCCGAATATGGACCCCGATGGTATCTGAAGATCGATCCCTTTAAGTACCTGTGTTTTCCCGTATTCCTTGGTGAGGGCGTCAGTAGTCAAAACATATTCCATGTGCGTCTCCTCCTATATCTAAAGGATATAACAAGGAGGAGCCGGGGTTAAGTTAAGAAACAGGTAAGATTATCAAGAGATCTTGAAACCTATGCCCCAGACGGCCTCTATATAATCCCTGCCCCCTTCGGCTTTAAGTTTCTTGCGGAGATTGCTTATGTGTACCTTAAGGGAACTCTCCACACAGTCGGGGGTGTCCTTTTTGACCAGTTCCAGAAGCTCCGATTTTGATATGACGCGGCCGGGACTTTGCATGAGTATCTTTAAGATCGCATACTCCGTTCTTGTCAGGTGAAGGGGAGTGTCATTTATGCTCACGGTATGTTCGGAGGTGTTAAGGGTGATGTCCTGCACGGTGAGCATCTCTTTTTTTCCTTGCTTGTTGCTCATCCTGAGTGCGACGGCAACCCTGGCCTTGAGTTCCTTTATGTCGAAGGGTTTGGTTATGTAATCGACGCAGCCCCCCTCCAGGAGCTGGACCTTGTCGTCGGTGGAACTCCTTGCTGAGACGGCGATCACCGGGATGGTCTTGTCTATGTGGGCGAGGAGCTCCTCTCCGTTCATTCCCGGGAGCATGAGATCCATGAGTATGAGATCGGGATCCCCGGACAGGCTGAGGCGTCCCTCGGTGCCGGTGACGGCCCGGGTGACCTCATATCCTTCCTTACCCAGTTCGGATTCCAGGATCTTTCCGATGTCCTCATCATCTTCGATTATCAAGATCTTACTCATGGCAATATCTTAACACTCACCCCCGTTTTTTGTATAATCAACTTGTTCAAGGAAAGAGGGAGACAGGTGCGATGATCGATTTCTACAATGCGTTTATTTCTTACAAACATGCCCCGCTCGATTCAAAGGTTGCCGAGTACGTTCAGAAAAATCTGGAACGGTTCGTCGTCCCCGAGAAGATAGCAAAGAAGACTGGCAGAAAGAGGATCGAGAGGATCTTCAGGGATAAGGACGAGCTTCCCATAACGAGCGATCTCACTGATACCATTTCCAACGCACTGGAGAAGTCGGAATATCTGATCGTTATCTGTTCCCCCAATACAAAGAAATCCATCTGGGTCCAAAGGGAGATAGAGTTTTTCCTCAAGACCCATTCCAAGAGCAATATACTTACGGTCCTGGCGGAGGGGGAACCCGGGGAAGTAATTCCGGAGATACTTCTTACCCGGGAGAAGACGTTCGTTGACGAGGACGGAAACGAGCGTACCGTCAACGAGAACGTGGAGCCCCTTTCCTGTGATTTCAGGATGCCCTTCAAACAGGCCAGAAAAGAAGAATTGCCGAGACTTGCGGCGCCCCTCCTCGGATGCTCCTATGACGAGCTCATGAACAGGAGCCGCCAGTACAGGATGAGAAGGCTGGGGCTTTTGTTCGGATTGATATCGAGTGTCGCCATCGCCTTCGGAGCGTACTTCGCAACGAGCCAGATAAAGATAAAGGATAATCTTATGGAGGCCCGGAGAAACAGGGCGATGTATCTTGCCAATGAATCCGAGAAGATGTTTAAGGACGAGCAGAGGGTCAAGGCCATATTCCTTGCCCTGGAAGCACTCCCCAAGGTTTCCGGAGATCCCCTTATCCCCCAGGTCGTAAGAGCCCTTACCGATGCCACCCTTTCCTATAGGGCGCCCTCAGGCAACGACATCGAATCCTGCTGGATCTACGGTATGCCCAACAACATCATGAGCTTTAAGCTTTCCGAAGGATCATCCCGCGTCGGTGTTTTGGATTCATCGAATATGATAAGGGTCTGGGATGCGGAGGATCACGATGTTCTCTTCTCCAAGACCTTTGATGAAAACGTCTACGGATACTTTTTCGTCGGAGAGGATGATCTTGTGGTATTGACCGTCCTTGAAGTCGTATCATATGATCTCGATTCCGGTGACGAGAATTGGAGCTATGATGCGGAGAGGCCGATCAAGGAAACATCCATCGGCATGGCGGGGAATGACCTTATATTCGCGGTGACAAATCAGATCATTAAAATGGATGCGGAAAACGGCGATATCATCAAATCCCTGGATATCAACACGAGCCTTCCGTCGGAAGACGTGGTCTACTATAGGTATTATCCTTCTCCGGAGGGAACCCGCGTTGCCATCGAGACACTTTACGGATTCGACAGCTTCTGCATTACGATCATGGATATGGAAACGGGAGAAGTGATCAACACCCCCCTCATGGGAGACTCATATAAGGATGTGGGATGGTCCGGTGAAGACCGTCTGCTCGTTTCCTACGTCCTGACCAAGGAAAGTTATAATATGTCCGGCGGTGATATATCGTTGATCGACAACACGGATCTGACGATCTGTTGCTATGATGCCTCGGACGCCTCCGAGATCTGGACAAGCGACAGCAGCTATACCGATATCTGCATCGAGAGCGGATTCCTGGATCTTCCGGAAACGGGAACGGTGCTCTACTATGCCGGGAATATCGGCATCATGTACGACATCAACGACGGAACGAAGAAGAATAACTATAATCTCAATGACAGTATCGTCCACAGCAGTGACAGGGATGATAACGGATGGCCCATCTTCATAACGGAGCAGGGCGACTTCGCAAGCCCCGTCCCCAGCTACGGCGATAATGCCCTGCTCTTCTACGAGGAGTTCTCCGATGAACTGGCACGTGTGGTGGTGGGTGCCGGTGTTTATGCGATGAAGGAAGACAGTCGCGAGATCATTTATTACGACGTGGGGATCTATGACGATAATTATGTTTACACCGAAGATATTGTGGTGGCAAACCACAACAAATGTTACATGGACGAGAACGTGATCGCGATCATTAACGATAACGGCGTCGAATCCATAAGCATCGATCTTGTGGACCCCTATGAGAATGAATTGATCGGTACCGCTGTCCCGGAGGAGGATATCTATCTGTCCTCGACCAACATCCTGGGCACATATGACGGTACTCTCTACATCGCCTGTTCGGATCTGAACGGAATATCTCTCCTCGAGGTCGATATCGAAAATGCCACATGTAAGTTCGAACCGTTCATGGATTATGATTCCTACGATGCATGCTATTACTGCTCCATGAACGGGGACGGTATCATCACATGCCTTTCCACGAAGAACAACGGTGATACGATGGTCACCGTCTACGACCTGGATGAAGACTCCTCCGAATCATATGATTATCCCCATGAGACGGCATCCCCCGTAGGCGCTCCGGTTTTGGAAGGTGACCTCATCTTTGTTTTCGATGAGAATGGAAGCTTCATCGTCGATACGAAGGAGGACGAGATCATATTCCCTGATATCCCCGACGGGAAGGAAGCCTGCACTCTTTCCGCTTATGATCCCGAGTCCGGATACTTTGCCCTGTCGGGTACGGGTTATATCTGCCTTTATAACGGGGAATTCGAGCTGGTAGAAGAGATCGATGTTTCATATGCACCGGTATTGGGGATAGACTTCCTTACCATTGATGAGTCCGAGGGCTCCATGCTCCTTGCGGTCCTGGGGACCGGCTATCTGCAAAGATATGACGGTGCAACGGGAGAGTTCCTGGGAAGGACGGAGATAACCCACGATTACGCTGACTCCAAGGTGACAGAGTGTGAGTATGACCCCGAGTGGAACGCCGTTTACATCACCACGGATTCGGTAACGGATGTTTTCGATGTGGATTACTTCTACGAGATCGCAACCATACCCCGGGGTATCGGCCATCACGCCGGAACAGACAGATTCTATGTCCTGTCCCTTGTGGATCTGTCCTGCCAGTATCTGGGTTATTTTGAACACTATACCCTGGAGGAGATAGAGGAAAGAGCAGCGGAGATGCTGGACGGCTATGAGATGGCCGCAGAGGAGAGATCCCTTTACGGTATCTAGTCGCACTCCTTATACAGACGGTCAAACATGGTCCTGTTGACTACGTAGATGTCGTGGGGATCGTCTTCCCTGACAGTTATATAGTCTCCCACGTCTCCGTAGTAGTACTTCTCGTCATCCCACTCGGTGAAGAGTTTTATCGGCCTGTCCAGGGGCTTGGCATAGATCCTTGTGCTGCCGATGCTTATAACGGCTTCCGCATAATCGATGACGGATTTCTTCTCATCGCTTTGAATGTCCTTTATCGTGGGGGCGTATTCAAAGGTCCTGGAATAGGGCCTTCCCAGGGCAAAGTAACTGGAGCGGAGCTTCTTCTCCGCAATGGGATAGATCTCTCCGGCAAGTCCCACCATGAGATAGAGGTCGTCCGTAACGGTGACCGTGATATCTCCCTCCATGGTCCTTATCTCCACGTGGGTGTCGATGGGGAAGACCTTCTTCAGCGAGACGACTCCCAGCTCCTGGGGGATCTTCTCGTATTTTTTGAAGGTGGATGTATCCAGGGTCATATCCTTGGCATACATGACCATATATTTGTCGTAGTAATCGATGAGGCGCCTGTCTATATATCCTTCGGCACGGCCGTCGGCTATGAGCTCGGGCCTTATGGTGCCGCCGGCCTTGTAGATGTGACCGCCGCCGCCGCCTACTCCCTCTGAGATATACGAAGCCAGTTCGTTGGCATGGACTTCCTTGGTGCAGGAACGCACGGAGAATTTGATCTCCTCGTCTCCTGTGTAATAGGCGACGCAAACGTCCACGGCGTCCGCCTCCAGAGCAAAGTCACTGATGACACCGAGTATGTTGGGGTCGCACTTCTCCGCCCTGATGACCAGATATTTATTTGACTCGTTGTAGTAGTTCTCGAAGATCGCCTTTCCCGAGAGGGTGAGTTCCTCCAGGGAGATGTTGGAATTGCACATGGCCCTGATGACGGCCTTGTTCACGGTGAGCTGCTCCGCCATATCCCTGTCCAGGGGGTGGGAGATCTCGGAAAGTCTGTTCGTATCGGTGAAAAGCCCGTAGTAGAGGGCCGTGGCGATGAGCTTATCGCTGTCGGGATCGAGCCCCTCGTCCCTTATCATATCCCAGATGACCGTGGCGCAGGATCCCACGCCGCTCCTTACCTCGGAAAGCTCCGGAAGGGAGGAGGTTACCTGGTGGTGATCGATGGTGGCGACGGTATCGGCGGGGGTATCAGTGACATTTCTCTGTCCCGGCTGGCAGTCCACCGTAACAAGGAGCTGCGGTCTGTCGGTGAAGTCCGGTTCATAGGAGACCGGGATCGACAGTTCCGTTATCATTATCTTGAGGTTACTCTTCGTAACCTCATTCCTGCCCCTGTATATGAAACGCGCGGCCTTGTTGTGCTGATTAAAGTACCAAAGGAGTGCATATCCCGATGCCAGGGCATCCGCATCCGGGTTGTCGTGGCACTGTATTACTATATCGTCGAATCTGAGAAGTTCACTAAGCTTCATTGCCGTTATTTCTCTCCGTTTTTAATTGATCTAACAGATATGGTATCATGAAATTCGAGATCAGTCGAAAGAGGATTTTATGAATAAAGGATTAAGCGACAGAAAAAGGACGGTCATAACCTTCTTCCTGCTTACCCTGACGGGTTGTATTATCGGTTGGATATACGAGATGCTGTTCTACAGGATAGATCAGGGTCACTTTATAAGGAGAGGACACGGCATAGGTCCCTGGCTCCCCATATACGGCTTCGGTGCCCTGGGTCTGGCCCTTCTCATGTTTAAGAAAAAGCTTTCCCCTTTGGTGATCTTCTTCGTTGCGGTGGTGGGATCCGGGATCATCGAATTCGTGACCGGATATGTCCTCTACCATTTCTTTAACGGATTGCGGCTTTGGGACTACAACACGGAGATATGGAACTACGGCAATATCGGCGGCTATGTCTGCCTGAGATCCGTCCTTATCTTCGGCGTCATGGGGGTGCTCTTCTCCCTTTTCGTTATTCCCGCGATCACCGGGGCCGTAAAGAAAGCGCCACCGAAAGTTATCGTTCCGGTGACGCTCATATTGGCTTTGCTTTTCTTTGCCGATGTTATCTACGGATATATGATAGGCCCCCTCATGGCTTAAATACCGAAGAGCTCCTTTACCTTATCCTTCTTGACGTCGGATCCGATGACGCAGAGCTTGCCCGTTACATCGGCGGGGCCGGTCCTTACATCCTTCTCTCCGGGCACGTAGTCAAAGTGGATCCACTCTCCGTTCTGACCGGAAACGATACCCTTTGCCCTTAAGATCATGCCGTAGGAAGGATCGTCCAGTTTCTCAAGGGCGTCCTCGATCTGCTCGGTCGTGAAGCTCTTTGCTGTCTCAAGACCGATGCTGTCGAAGATCTCGTCCGCATGGTGGTGATGATGCTCGTGGTCGTGATCGTGGCAACCGCAGGTGCAGTCTTCGCCGTGGTCGTGCTCATGGTCGTGGTCATGGTCGTGGTGGTGTTCGTGTTCGTGATCATGGTCGTGATGGTGGTGCTCATGCTCCTTCTCGTGCTCCTCAGCCTCAAGGAGTGCGCGAGCCATATCCTCTGCGGATACGGGGGACTCGATGGCCTTGAGGATCGTCTCTCCGGAGAGGAGTTCCCAGGGTGTCGTTATGATCTGGGAGTGATCGTTTACCGCCCTGATGAGTTCAACGGCCTGATCGAGCTTCTCCTGACGGATGTTGCCCGTTCTGGAGAGGATGATCGTTCCCGCATGCTTGATCTGGTTCTCGTAGAACTCCGCAAAGTTCTTGAGGTAGATCTTGCACTTGGAGGCGTCGATAACCGTTACGGTACCTGCGATCTCCGTGCCCTCGACCTTCTCCACGGCCGCCATTACGTCAGAGAGCTTTCCGACTCCGGAGGGCTCGATGAGGATGCGGTCAGGGGAGAACTTGTCGATGACTTCCTTCAATGCGGTGCCGAAGTCGCCCACGAGGGAGCAGCAGATGCAGCCGGAGTTCATCTCGGTGATCTCGATGCCTGATTCCTTGAGGAAGCCGCCGTCAATGCCGATCTGACCGAATTCATTCTCGATGAGAACGAGCTTCTGGCCGTTATATCCGTCGGCGATGAGCTTCTTGATGAGTGTTGTCTTTCCTGCGCCCAGGAAACCTGAGAAAATGTCTACCTTTGTCATCATGTATTCCTTCTTTCATATTATTAGCTGAAATAGATTATCTCCGTGGCGGGTGCGCTGGTTATGGAGTAGTCGTCGACTTCAAGACAGGGTACCGCGACGGTCTGACCGCCCTGCTTATCCTCGAAATACCTGATCCTGCCCGTGACCTTGAGCCACTGTCCCACGGGGAAGCCGGAGCCGTACTCGTGGAAACACAGGAGATTTATCTGGCCGATATCGTTCGCGCAGCAGGTGTATGCCTGTCTTTGCAGGGCGAAGGCCCTGTTCTTGAACTGTCTGAAGATCACGGCACGTCCTATGAGCGTCACGCGCTTGCCGTTATATCTCTCCACGTTGTCCAATGCATCAGTGTAGAACAGACCGAAGTCGTCCGCATCGATAACGCAGGGATCGTTCTTGAGATCGTAGGGGAGATGGTCTCCGATGTCGATCATGTCGCCGTCCGTTCCGAGGAACGTTATGTTCATTCCGGGATTGAGGGATTTGACGGAACCCCTGAGCTTGGGGATGTTATTGACTTCGGGATCGACCCTGTTGAAGATCACGTTATCGCAGAAACGGTAGTAGTCCGCGAAGATCGTCTGCATGTTCCTGTAGTATTCGGAATATGTGGAGGCATCGACGATAACGATGGCGGCGGCAAGTGCCCACCTCTTGGGAACGTCCACCTTCTCAAAAAACTCCGAGGGGGATACGGAACCGTTCCACTCCATGAAGATGACATCGGGCTTGAACTTTTTCTCGATGTCGAACATGAGCTCCTTATCGACTTCGTCGGGTTCCACCGTTACCACGGAAAGATCTACGCCGGGGAACTTATCCTTATCGTATTCCTCTTCGCCTTCCTCCGTAGCCAGGATGAGTATCTTCTTATCGCGAAAATTCTCCTCTCCGAGCCAGGAAGAGATGAACGTGGTCTTGCCTGCGTCAAGGAAGCCTGTGAAGAAATAAACCAAGCAGTCGTTCATAAGATAACCTCTTTTCTTTTACCGTTATTTATTTTCGTATCGCGGAAAGATTATTTCAAGCGTAAAAATGCCGAATTTGCCATATGTGGTACAATGTTCTTTATGAAAAGGATAATAATCGAGCAGTTTGAACAGGGCCAGCAATTAACTCAGCAGGCGTTAAACGAAGCCGACAAACACGTCGGCCGTTTCTGCAAGTTCGAACTCCGCAACCTGGAAAGACTGCACGATGCATTATATTCCCCCTTTATGGATAAACTGATGGTCACCATCACCTGCACGGGCAACCTGGGTATGATCTGGATCCTGATGGCCCTTGTCCTCCTGGCTTCCGACTCGAGACGTCAGTACGGTTACCAGATGCTCATAGCTCTGCTCCTGTGCATCACCATCGGAAATCTCATAATCAAGAACATCGCCCGCAGGAACAGGCCCTTCTTCCACAAGAACTACAAGCTCCTGATAAAGCAACCCTGGGATTATTCCTTCCCTTCGGGCCATACCCTGAGTTCCTTTGCGGCCGCCACGGTACTCATGTACCTTAACGAGAACGTGGGCGTGATCGCCATCGTATATGCCTGCCTCATTGCCCTGTCGAGGCTCTACCTGCGCGTCCATTTCTTCACGGACGTATTCTTTTCCATGGTGCTGGGCACAGGCCTCGGTATATTGGCTATCCGTATCTTCGAGACCCGCGCCTTCGGACTTTTATGAAGAATATCGGAAATATAGTCTTTGATGACATCCCCCTTTGCCTGTCACCCATGGCCGGGGTAAGCTCCCTTCCCAAGAGGATCATATGTAACGAGCAGGGAGCGACATACTGCCCGACGGAGCTCGTCAGTGCCAGATCCATCGTATATAACGGGATCGAGAAGAGCTTCCGCTACATGATGATAGATCCGGAAAGGGAGGGTATAACATGCATCCAGCTCTTCGGAAACGATCCCTCTGATTTTGATCATGCCATCAGGGCCATATGCGAAGATCCCAGGCTCCATGACGTTTCCATCATCGACATAAACATGGGATGCCCGGTGCCCAAGGTGGTCAAGACCGGAGCCGGAAGCGCCCTCATGAGGGAGCCGGAGACGGCTTCCGCCATTGTGAAGGCCTCCAAGGCTGCGGCCTCATCCTACGGGAAGCCTGTCACCGTTAAGACGAGGATCGGGTGGGACGAGAAGGATAAGTCCGGGCCGGAATTCGCCAAAGTCCTCGCACAGGCGGGGGCCGATGCAATCTGCGTTCACGGAAGGACCAGGGTGCAGATGTACGGGGGAAATGCTGACCGGGAGGCCGTTGCGAAGATGAGGGAAGCCTGCAAGGGCACATTCTTCTTTGCCAACGGGGACATAACGGACGGTAAGAGCGCGGAGGAGATGCTCCGCATCACCGGTGCCGACGGTCTCATGGTGGGAAGAGCCGCCATCGGAGATCCCTTTATCTTCGGAAGGATAAGGGCATTTCTCGGCGGTAACGATATTGTAATGCCAAGTCTTGCGGAAAGGTGTGATATGCTCATAAGGGAGCTTACGGAGTCCGCCCGGATCAAGGGCGAGATCACGGCCGTCAAGGAGATGAGATCCGTGATGCCCCACTATGTAAAGGGCATAAGGGGTGCGGCATCCGTGAAAGCGGAACTCGTCAGAGCATCCGGCATAGAAGAAGTGAAGGGGATATTGGATAAATGGTTGAAGGATTCGGATTGATATCCGGCATATCGGTGTTCATCCTCATGGCGGCGGGACTTGCCGTCTGTTTTGCGGGATATCGTTTCTTCAGATTGAGCATAACCCTTATCGGAGGCGCCCTGGGATTTTTCCTGGGGAAGTTCGTATTCGAGCATTTTGCTTCCGTCTTCGGCCTTGAAGGCAACGAGACGGCAAGATGGATAACCGTCGGGGTGTTTACCGTTGCCCTGGGGGGCGCGGCCTTTGCCCTGTACCTCAAGGCCATAGTCGCCGTGGCGACCCTGGGGGTGGGCTTTTGGTTCTCCTCTTCCTATGGCGCGAAGGAGCCCAAGGAGATCCTAATATCCTGGCTCATCGGCCTCGGTATCGGCCTTGCGGTGGGCCTTACCGTTTACTATGTTCAGAAATGGGCTATAATAATCGCCACGGCGGCATCGGGCGCCAAGCTCTTTTCCACCCAGGCGGTGCCCCTGATAATAACCTTCGAACCCGTACAGAAGATCTTCTCCCGGCTGGGGGAGCTCCTCTTCCCGGGGCAGAATGTGGCGACTTTCGTTATGGCTTCGGGCCTTATAGTGGTGGTGCTTATGACCGCCGGAATAGTGGTCCAGGCCCAAAAGGATTGATTTAAAGATTATATCAAATCTAATTTAGCGGTTGAAAACGAGGGTCCGTCTCATTATAATAGGGTTAACGGAAGAGATTCCGTTCTAACAAAGTCAATTTTCTATATCTATCCCTTATTCCATGTTGAGGGCATCCGGATTGAAGTCCATTCCGGATGCTTTCAATATTTTAGGGGGATTTTTTAATTGACCTTGTTTATGGGAGATCCCTTGAGGAAGGCTTCGATATTATCGGCACAGGCCCTTATGAGACGCTGCCTCGTCTCCTTTGCCGCCCAGGCGATATGGGGGGTGAGGACGGTATTGGGTGCGTTAAGGAGCGGATCGCCCGCCTCCATGGGCTCTTTGCAGAGCACATCGGCGGCGTAGCCCGCAAGCTTTCCGGACTCCAGGGCCCTTACGACTGCATCGGGATCCGTAAGGGGACCCCTTGCCGCATTGATCAGAAAGGCGCCGTCCTTCATTATGTTCAAGGTGTCGGCGTTGATCATATTCCTAGTCTCGTCGGTGAGGGGGCAGTGCAGGGTCACCACATCCGCCAGGGGCAGAGCATCCTTGAGTTCCATAAACCTGACATCCCCGGACTTTCTCATCCTGTGGGGTACTGCGATGACCTCCATACCGAGGGCCTCCAATATCCTGGCCACCCGGGATCCGATCTTTCCGTATCCCACCACCACGGCGGTCTTGTTCCAAAGTTCCGTGAGGGGTTTCTTCCAGTAGCAGAACTGGGGAGACCTGATCCAGTCGCCGTCCTTTACCGAGCGGTCGTGGAGTCCCGGAAGATTTGTCATCTCCAGGAGCAGGGCGATGGTCATCTGGGCAGTGGCGAAGGTGCTGTATTCCGGAACATTCGTTACGACGATACCCTTCTCGCGGCAGGCCTCCAGGTCGACGACGTTAAAGCCGGTGGCAAGGACTCCGATGTACTTGAGGTGCGGGAGGCTTGATATGGTCTTTCTGTCGAAGACAGTTTTATTCGTTATGCAGATCTCGCAGCCCTTTGCCCGTTCCATGAGCTCCTCGGGGGCGGTAACATCATATATGTGAAGAGTTCCGAATCTTTCGAGTTCCTCCCAGGATATGTCCCCGGGGTTTGCCGCCATGGCGTCCAGTATCGCTATATCCACCGTTTCGCTCTCCTTTTGTTTTCCTTCGAAAAAATATTATTTCTTCCTCAAAAAATAGTCAAATAAAGCGGGCTTAATGTTAAAATATTTTTATCTGCGGGAGGAAATGAGCTATGTATTTATTCTGTTATGCAAGATCCGAAAGAGCGAGAAAGACCGGCGATATGATCTTATCCAGTGCCGAGGGAGAATGGATAACGGATTCCGAGAACTTTGTCACCCAGGTGCCCAGGCGTGCCGACGGTGCCGTTTTGCTGATCCTCCCCGTGGAAGCCGCGGTGAAGCTCCTGATAGAGAGGTTCTATCCCGCCGACATCAAGTATCCGGTGCTCTTCATGGCTCCGGACGGCTCCTATTCCGGGATCTTACGCTATGCCGGATATAACACCCACGAGATACTGGTGAAGATATGTAATATAACGGGCGCACGGAAGCTTTCCACCCCCGAGGACCGGGCCGATTTTGCCCCGGATCTCATGAAGGCCGTCAAGGACCACTCCATGACAGCTTCCGATAACAAGCTCCTTTCCGATATATGTGACTACATAAAGGAGGGAGGTACCGTGGATCTTTATACCGACCTGGAGCTCCATCTCGGAGAGCCGGTCCTGGATACCCTGAGCTTCGCTCCCTTCCAGTTCAGGTTCAATCAGAAGAAGGAACTGGGTCAGGCCTACGCATCCCTTTGCGGAGAGGATGATTACTCCGTATTCATCACCTGTTCCACTCTTCCCCCATCCCTGTCGGATCTCGGTAAGTGCTTAAAGCTCGTACCCAGGAGCGTAGTGGTGGGACTCGAGCTCACCGCCAGGACGGATCCCGACTATGCCAGGGAGACCGTAAGGAAGATCCTTGTCAACCATGAGATCGATCCTCTTTCCGTAGCCACCATCGCCGTTTCTTCCATCACCAGGGAAAGCGATGCGGTAAGGGCAGTGGCGGAGGATCTCGGATGCTTTGTGACATCCTTTGACTCAAGACTTTTGAAGGCGGTGAAGGTCCCTTTAAACCCCACATATGCCCCATCTAAGATGGGAGCCGATATCTGCACGGCGGCCGCCTGTATCGCTTCCGATAACGGCCGTATCCTGGTGAGAAGGGCCGGCGGAACGGGCGGTATACTTCTCACCGCATCCATGAAGAAGGGTTCCCTTATCCTGACCGAATAACAACGTGCAACAGAACATCAGACGTCTTCGTCTTTGAGTTGTATGACAATAAAACATCAAGGAGGCACCTGATGAAAAGACCAATAAAGAGATTGACCGCACTTGTACTCGCAGTATCCTTTGCTGCCGGCATCTTCCAGATGACCGGATGCAGCAGGAACGGAGACGGTTCCGGCAATGTTGCGAGAAATGAAGAAGTTGAGGTTCAGGCTGATTCAGAGTGGTTTAATGTCTCCGAGTCGTCGATAGACTCCGGATATGATCCCGCAGACGTGGATTATGTCTCCTCCGAGTTTGTCGGTATGTATGACGGAGGCATCCTTTTAAGGGTCAACGTTTCTTTAAAGATCCCCAATGATTTTGACTGGGAAAACGGAAACATTGACAGTTATTTCCGGGATGAACTGAAGCTTTTCGATCTGAACGGTCAGGTCGTAAAGAGCATGGACCTCGGGGCTGCCCATGATACGGATTCATATATCGAATCCTTAGAGGTGACTGACGGCCAGATCGTTGCTTCCGTCAATTCCTGGGATGATGTGACCTTCGAGAGCACATATACCAAGAGGGTAGTGGATCTTGATTCCGGTTCCCTGGGTGAGACCATCGACACGGTCGAGATCTCGGAAGGCACCGATGAGTACATGGAAGGCATCTTCGTCGTGGACGGTTACACGGTGACCAAGTACTACTGCTGGGAAGAGGACGGAGGAGCATCCTACAGGCTGAACGTCGTATCTCCCTCGGGCAGTTCCATGGATGTCAGAACGACTACGGCATTCCCCGGAGTGTCCATTTGGGATATATCGAATATGGTCAAGACGGGTCCCGGAAAAAGCATGCTCATCACGTCCACCGATGACGGCGTCAAATATATCGAAATGGATCTTGATTCCGGAGCCATGACGGAGATCCCCGAATCGGATATGGAATGGCTCGACGGAGTAAACTTCGCCTGGGGAGAATATGTGGACGGATTCGGATATGCCGTACTGGATTCTTCAGGAATAACCAAGATCGATTTCGAGAACAAGACGATCGAAAAGACATTTGACTTCAATAACTGCAATATCGACAGATCCGAGATCGGAATGATGAATATCGTATCCATTTCCGATGATGAATGTGTCCTGTGCGGAGATATCTATCCCGAGTATGCCCCCTATGCTTCCCTGTTAAGCGAATTTAAGATCGTGACCCTTACCAGAGCTTCCGAGAATCCCAATACGGGAAAGACGCTCCTTACCCTCGCGGACCTTTCGGGACTTGATTCGAGAGTTTCACGTGCCATCGTGGATTTTAACGAGCAGAGCAGCGATTACTTCATAACCGTGGATTTCAGTTATTCCATCGATTACATGGATATGTGTTATGCCTGCGGTGACGGCCCCGAGGATTACGCAACGAGCGAGAAGGCTCTCCAGGCGGATCTTTCCGACAGACTGGCCATAGATCTTCTGAACGGCGAGGGTCCCGACATTATCGTCAACGGATTCAATCTTATCCAGCTGGATAATGCGGACTACATGACCGACCTTACGGATTATCTGAACGAGACCGGAACCGAGGGCATGTTCAGCAACGTCTTCGATGCCGCATATTATAATGGCGCACTTTATCAGATCCCCCTGGGATTCGCCATTTCAGGGATCATGACAGATAAGGATAGTGTCTCCCAGGATCAGAAGGGTTTCACCTTCGATCAGTATGAGACATTCGTGGATGAAGTATGCAACGGAAAAGATCCCATGGGATACGGCAGGAGCATGTTCCTGATCACCTGCATGGAAGCGATGAATGATGTGTTCATCGTGGACGGAGAAGCGAATTTCTCCTGTGAAGAATTCGAACAGCTTGCACAGTATACCAAGGATCATGTGAACGAACAGATAGATATCGATTACAGCGTTTCCGGAGGAATGAGCTACTATGATGACGGCTCCTCTGAACAACTTGCCGGAGCATATAACGAGGGTATCGTTTTCCAATCCTTCGCCGATGGCATGGGAGTAGGGACTCCCGGAAGAAGGACGATAGTTGGTATCCCTTCCGCAGACGGCAGGGGACCTCAGATAAATCCCACCGTTTCAGCCGGTATCTCCTCCACTGCAGCTTCCCCCGACGGATGCTGGGAATTCATCTCCTACATGATGAGCGATGATGTACAGAGGGCCATATCCGTTTCGGCTATTCCCGTGGAGATAAGTGCATATGAGTCCTCCGCCGAAGACTTCATCACCGCATATAACGATTACCTTGAGAACGGCAATTTCTCTGCTTCCGGATACGTGGTAATGGACGATACCATTATGGAACCTCTGGACGAGAGCCTGGTAGGTGAGTTTGAGGATGTGATCCTCAGCTGTGAGAGCGCGAGACTATCCGATCCTTCGGTTTCCATCATTGTTTCGGAGGAGATCCAGGCATATCTCGAAGGTCAGAAATCACTTGACGAAACAATTGATATTCTGCAAGATAGAGTACAGACCGTACTCGATGAGCGCGGTTAAGAAAGGATATGATATAGAATAACGGAGGTAAATGATGAAAAGCATTTCACAAAAAGCGATCGCCCTTTCGATCTGCTGTGCAATGATGTTGCCTATGGCTCTGACATCTTGTTCGGGAGGACATAAGGGTGAAGTTACAAAGGTAGAGGATGATGCTGTCTGGTATGAGACCAATAAGCTCGAACTCGGAGCACAGTATAATCCTGATGATTATGATTACATATATCAGGAGTGCCGGGGCGTCATTAACGGCGAGGCAGTGTTCGCCGTTCAGGGAAGTAAGCCCTATCCCGAGGACGTGGATTTTGAAACCTTTGACTACAATTCTTTGCAGGTATATAACATCGACTATTATGATCTCGAAGGTAACCTGATCAGGAGTTTTGATCTTCAGAGCAAGCTTGCCGAGAGCGGCATTTCCGGCGAGTACGGAACCTACATCAACGGTTTTTCCTTCGGTGAAGGTGTGATCAAGTGCAACGTGGTTGCATACAGCATGTCAAGCGAAGACAGCTATGAAATGCTGGTGGATACCGAGACGGGAGATATTATCAGTTGCGATAAGCAGGACTCATCCGCATCTGATCTCGATAACCTGAGCAATGAGGGTTCCACGAACATCGGTGATTATATCATCACAAAGTACTGGATCTACGGCGGTGATAACGGTGGAAATTCCTCCTATATTATCGAGGTCGCAGACGCTGACGGAAATATCGATACTATCGATCTCAGGGAACAGTTCCCCAATGAAGATATCTATGATATTCCCGAGTTCATCATGGTCGATGACACAAATTGCGTATTCCCCGTTTCATCTTCCGATGCGGCAGGAACAGTCTTCTACACGCTCAATCTCGAAACCCTTGAGGTCAAGCAGGCTACCGAAGATTATTCCTGGCTTGAGAGTGAGGACCTCTACAATCTCCAGTATCAGGAGGGTGTTGGTAACATCCTTGTGGATCAGGACGGAATCAAGAAGGTGGACTTCGACAATAAGGAATTAACGGAGCTTTTCAACTTCAATTCCTGTAATGTAAACAGATATGACATTTCAAACCTTTCTCTTGTTGATTATTCCGAGGATCGTATCATCCTTGCGGGAACAGTCTGGAGGGATACGGGTTATTTCTCCAACGGATCTTCTTCCGAGAGCGAGATGATAGTCCTTACAAAGGCTGACTCCAACCCCAATGTCGGCAAGACGATCCTTAAGACCGCAACACTCGGATACCTTTCCTATCCCGTTTGTGAAGCGATCTGCAACTTCAATTCCGAGAACCCCGATTATTTTGTAATGATCGATGATACTTATTCCATCGAGAACTACATCGATTACAGCAACACCGGTTCAGACACGGATTGGGAGCAGCTCTCCCTCGATGCACAGCAGGAGATGAACAACCAGCTCTCCATCGACCTTATGAACGGCGACGGACCTGACATCCTCCTTGATGCAATGAACTATTCACAGCTCAACAGTGATGATTATCTCCTTGACCTTACGGACTATATCTCGGATACGACTCCTTACTTCGAGAACGTTTTCGAGGCTGCTAAGACAAACGATAAGCTTTATCAGTTGCCTCTTTCCGTATGCGTTTCCGGAATCATGACAAGGAAGAGCAATATCGATGACGGCCAGATCGGCTTCACCTTCGATCAGTATGAGTCTTTCGTTGATGAAGTATGTAACGGCGACGACCCCATGGGCGACGGTAAGATCGAGTTCTTCACAAGATGTATGAACGGCATGCTCGAGGAGTTCATCTCCGGTAAGGACGTCGATTTCAACAACGATGCCTTTATCTCCCTGGCCGAATATGTTGATGCAAATGTCAATGACGTGATCGAAGACCAGGAAGGTAGTGACGATATGATCTATTCCGGCGGTATGTATCCCGGTGACTATGAGCAGCCCGAAGCATCCTTTATGGAGCTTTCCACATTCGGTTCCTTCATTGCACAGTACGCTGCAGATGCCGAGAACATGAGGATCCTGGGTCTTCCCTCCGTTGACGGAAGAGGTCCCGCTTTCCAGATCTATAACTCCGCTGCGATCTCTGCCGAGACGGCTTCCGCAGACGGATGCTGGCAGTTCATCGAGACACTCCTTTCCGAGGATATCCAGAAGCTCATCGGCTACAGCTGGAACACACCCGTAAGGATCGATTCCTTTGAGTCCATCGCTCAGGCCGACATCGAAGGATACAACGCTCAGATCGATGAGTATGCCCAGTGGTTCACCGAGGCTGAAATGGCTGAGTACGGAATCGTTTCCACAAAGGTCGACGATTCCATGATCGAGATCTACGAGGGCTTCATCGAGAGCTGCTCGAGAGTCGCTTCCGAAGACCCTGCAGTCACATCCATCGTAAGGGAGGAGATGCCCGCATACTTCGAGGGACAGAAGTCTCTTGATGATGTCATCACGATCCTGAACGACAGGGTGCAGACATTCGTCAGCGAGAGAGGATAATACCCAGACAAAAGAAGATCGGGGGGCTGTCTCTTAAGGAGGCAGCCCCTTTCTATTTGCGGTAAAATTGAGTTAAAGGTATCATCTTTAACAAATCTTAACCATATTTATCGAAAAACATAATTCGAACGCAACACGGATTACGGATTTATCGTCTATAATAGTGATGCAGGAAGTGAATATGGATAGTAAAAACAGCAAAACAAGCGAAGAGAAGAAGAGTGTCAGGAGCATTACGCCGGTGGATCTTGATCCGGCGCAAAGGCAGAGACTCATCGCCCAGAAGAAAAGACTCCACCGAAGAAGGAAACTCCAGGAGTGGGGTCTGTTTACGGGGTATCTTACACCCAGCCTTGCGGGAGTACTCCTTTTCTTCTTCCTTCCCCTCATCATGTTACTCAAGACTTCTTTCCAGAAGTCTTCCACCAACCCCGGATTTGTAGGATTCAGGAACTACGAGAGGGTATTAACGAACGATGCCTTCATATCCGCGTCCAAGAATACTCTTGTGTTCGCTCTTTTGGCGGTCCCGCTTGCGGTTATCCTGTCGCTCCTTTTGGCACTCCTTCTTAATTCCGGTATCCCCGGCAAGAGTGTTTTCAGAAGTATCCTTTTGAACCCCATGATGGTACCGGTAGCGTCCGTCGTTCTCATCTGGCAGGTATTCTTCAGCTATAACGGAGTCATAAACGGATGGGAGTGGATCCCCCACCTCTTCGGACATGACAAGATAGACTGGCTGAAATCCGACCAGGCGCAGCTCGTTATCCTTATCCTCTTCCTGTGGAAGAACCTGGGATATAACATGGTGCTCTTCCTGGCGGCTCTCAACAATATTCCCACGGAGATACTGGAGTCCGCAATGATGGACGGAGCCGGAGCTTTGAAGCGATTCTTCTCCATAAAGATGTACTACCTTGCTCCCACGGTATTCTTCGTGGCCATCATGTCCCTTATCAATTCATTCAAGATATTCCGTGAGGTATATCTCCTGACGGGTGATTATCCTTACGATAACCTTTACATGCTCCAGCACTTCATGAATAATCAGTTCACCCATCTTGATTACTCCAAGTTGTCATCGGGTGCGATAATCATGTGCGTGGTAATGATAATAATCGTAGGCGGCTTATTCTTCGCTGAGTCGAAGTTCGATGCCGACGTGGAGGGATGATCCATGGACAGTGAACTTCGCAAACAGAGAAGACGCCAGGCTACGCTGGCAAGACGTAATGTCTTTATAGAGACACCCAAGACCGAATCCTTCTTCGAGAAGATGTCGGAGCAGGAGAGGGAATCCTTCTTCGCCAAGGAGAGGATCAGGTCCGCAAGGGCTTTAAAGATAAGGGGATTAAAGAAGAAGTTCTATACGGCGATCGGTCTTCTGCTTGCTTCGGCGGCAGCTGTACTGGCCCTTGTTCCCATCTTCTATACGTTCCTCAACTCCTTCATGTCCTCGGCGGAGATAATAGATAACTACGGAGTCATATTCCAGAGCCTTTCGGGACACGCAAAGGATGGTGCAAAGTACCTTGCCAAGACCCCTGTCCTGAGGCTTGTTCCCCAGAGGGTCACCATCGAGCAGTATAAGAACCTGCTCCTCATGAGTCCCACTTACCTTTTCAAGTTCTGGAACTCCATAATCATGGTGGTACCCATCGTATTAGGTCAGATGATCGTGGCATGTCTCGCATCCTACAGCTTTGCCAGGTACAGGAAGAAGAGAAGGGAAGTGTTGTTCTTCTCCTATATCATCCTGATGCTCATGCCGTTCCAGGTAACACTGGTACCAAACTACATCATCGCCGACAAGCTCAATATACTGAATACCATATGGGCGATCATCCTTCCGGGTATCTTCTCCACCTTCAGTATATTCCTTCTTACAAAGTACATGAGGCAGATACCCACCGCGTATATCGAAGCCGCCAAGCTCGACGGAGCATCCGAGTGGCAGATATTCACGAAGATCGCACTGCCCACCTGCAAGAGCGCCATATTCGCATTGACGATCTTGCTCTTTATAGATTATTGGAACATGGTTGAACAGCCCATCGTCCTGTTAACGGATCAGGACCAGCAGCCGCTCTCCGTATTCCTGTCGCAGATAAACGAAGCCGAGATAGGTATCGCATTTGCGGCATCGGCCCTGTATATGATCCCGCCGCTCCTGATCTTCCTCAGGGGTGAGGAGTATCTGGTCGAGGGAATATCGAGATCGGGAGTTAAGTAAGAGAAAAGGAAAACGGAGGACAGATATATGGCAACTAACAGCAGATCAAGAAAGTGGGTCGTAAGAGCGATGATCTCATTCATCGTGATACTCGCTCTCCTGACTTTCTTCTCGAACACTATCATGAATGCGACGATACCCAAGGTAATGGGCGCCAATGCGATAAGGGGAAATCTCTCCTATTCCAACAGCGCCACGGGCACCATCGAAGCAAACGAGAAGACCGACATCAAGAGTATAGAGGGAAGGACCATTGACAAGGTCAACGTCACATACCTCGATTACGTCACGGCAGGGGATGTTCTTTTCACCCTTAAGGACGTGGAGGATGACTCATCCCTCAAGGAGCTCCAGAATCAGCTCACCGAACTTGAAAGAGCCCGTGACTACGATGCCAGGACTCCCGCTGAACAGACGGACTATGTATCTTTACAGGAAGCGATAAACACGGCCGAGGAGAATCTTGCAAACGCAAGGGAGACCCTTGCCGCGGCAGAGACGAAGGAAGAGACCATCGATGCGGCCAACGATATCATAAGCGAGAATTCGACCCTTGCCATTTCCCTTGCGGCCGAGGTCGAGTCCGCATCCGATACGGTGGAGGAGCTTAATGCTGAGATCAGCCGCCTTGAAGCCGAGATAGAAACAAGGCAGCAGCAGATCGATATCCTGGTGGATCTCGGTATCCCCACACCTACTCCCACCCCCGTTCCCGGAATTGAAGCCGCAAGGCCAGTTAAGAGAGCAAATGACGAGGGCGAGCCTTCCGATACGGAACCCGCAGAGTCCTCCGAGACCACACCATCAGAGACGGAGCCCTCCGTATCCGAGACGGAAGCCACGGAGACAACACCCGAAGAGACTGAAGAGATCAATCCCTCCACGGAGAGGATCGGAGAGCTTCAGGCCGAGATCGATGAGAGGGAAGAGGAGATAGAAGAACTCCAGAGCCAGCTCGCCGATGCCCAGGGCAGACTCGATTCCGCTGCAGCTGAGCTTGCCGATGTAAATGCGGCGATCGAGGAAGCACAGGCGGCGATCGCGGCAGCCGATGCGCTCCCCTCCGTATCCTCGGCCCAGTCCGCCGTTAACCTTGCCCAGTCCTCCGTTAACTCCGCCATGACCACTTATTCCAACACCCAGGTCATCGACGGCATCAATTACGATAAGGCACAGGATGCCATTAACGACAGAAACGAGCAGATCGCGGAACTCGAAGAGAAGATCGAGAAGCTCGAGGAGCAGATGGAGATGACGGAAGTCAAGGCTCCCGTCTCAGGCTATGTCTATAACATAGCGGTTGCCGACGGCGACGTCATGACGGCCGATCAGGTCACCATGTACATCGTTCCCGACGATGCCACCTATTCCGTATCCTTCACATTCGATACGACAGTAGCCCAGACATTCTCTCCCGGAATGACCCTCACCACGGATAAGTACTGGGTAGAGAGCTGCATCATCTCCACCATTAAGCCCGATGCCACGAACCCCAGAGACAAGCGTGTGGTCAAGTGTGCACTTCAGGCTGATTACATGTGGCCCGGTGAGACCCTTACCGCCACGGCTGACAGGTCCAATGCGGACTACGAGCACGTTATCGCAAGTTCCGCGGTAAACGAGGATAACAGCGGTACCTTCGTCTACGTTATCCAGGAAGCTTCTTCACCCTTGGGTGACAAGTACACGGTCAAGCGTGTCGACGTAACGATCGAGGCCGAGGACGGTGCTCTTACGGCCATATCCGGTAACGGTATCGATTCCGGAATGATCGTTATCAGAAGTGAGGAGCCTCTCCAGGACGGAGACCGTGTAAGACTCGAAGACTACAGTTCTAAGTAAGGTATAAAAATGGCAGTAAAAGACTGGTTTAAAGATTATTTTAAAGAGACCGGCGATATCAATAAGAGGAGACTTAAAAAGCTCGTGCTTTCCGCTCCCTTCTGGATCTTATCGGCAGCGGTCATCCTGATAGCCGCAGGCTGCATAAGGTATGCAGTCCTGACGGGTAACAGGAGCGATACGAGAATGGCATCCGTGTGGTCCCAGGGAAGCCAGGTCGCCTACAGGCACGTGGTCGTCTACGCCAAGGGATCAAGAGCTGAGGGCGACAGATCCCCCTTCGGATATATCGATCAGGATGTTTCCCTCGGAAGGACCGAGATACTGAGCATAAGAACGGCATTGCAGAATGTCGTGGATTCCCAGGACAAGGCCAAGAAGAATAAGGGACTTTCCGATAACGGAAGGCCTGTCGGTTGGGAGGACTGCTTCTCTTCCTTCCTGAATGCCGACGTATCCACCGTAAGCTCCGACGCGAATGCCATGATCGGTACGACGGAGGCGCAGATCGTTGCGGTGGACGGAAACTTCAAGGCATTCCATCCCTTCGAGTACCTTTCGGGAGGATTCCTTCCCGAGGTCATCGTGGACCAGGATCAGATAGTACTGAACGATGTCCTCGCCTGGAGGTTCTTTAAC
Organism: Clostridiales bacterium; assembly: GCA_003543635.1. Taxonomy (GTDB): domain Bacteria; phylum Bacillota; class Clostridia; order Saccharofermentanales; family Saccharofermentanaceae; genus Saccharofermentans. The sequence goes on from DNAE01000043.1 coordinate 24,385, forward strand.
TCCTACGATGTGGTGGGAACAAGGGTGAGCATCTTCGGACACGAGTTTGTTATATCGGGAGTCGTCAGGGAGAGCAGTGACTCCATCTCCAAGACGTCGGGTACGGATTCTCCGAGAGCATATATCTATTTCTCCGCACTGGAGAAGTACTATGTTCCCGCAGATCAGAGCGATACCGGAGATCTCGAGAGCGTCGAGAGCGTCGAGAGCGATGCAGCCGTTATCGCTCCCGAACTCGGAGCATGCTGCTACGAGGCCATGCTTCCGGAACTCGTAAACAACGTTTCCGTCACTGACGTTAAGACGGCGCTGCCTAACTACAATGCGGCGGATCCCAAACTCTATGTCATGACCCCCACGGGATCCCTTAACGTATATAAAGTATGGAAATATATGGTCCCCATTGGAGCAACGGATAAGATGATCGACGGATTCGAGTTCCCTTACTGGGGAAAAGCACTCCAGCTTACCATAAGGCACCTTTTCGTTGATATCATTCTCGTGGCCGCGGGTCTTGTGCTCCTGTTCATAGGAATAGTAACGGCCGTTTTACGCGGAAAGAAGTTCGCCAAGAATAATATAGTCGACCCGCCGGCAAAGACAGAAGAGGGTGACGAAGGTCCAAATTGACTTCTATTTGAAACATAAAAAGAGTGTCGAAAAAGTATAATCATAGTATGTGATCCTATACTTTACGGCACTCTTTTCATATCGGGGGTATATAAGATGATTAATAAAAAAATAAAGATAATAACACTTATACTGGGATGTACTCTCCTTTCCGCCGCTTGTTCGGTGAACCTCGATAAGGCAGAGCAGGCCCTTAAAAACTTCGGGCAGGATGTGAGTGATGCTTTCTCATCGGAAGAGGTAGAGACCGAACCTGCCCCGGCGCAGACGGAAGAGACCACTGCCGAGACGACGGAGGTATCGGAGGAGAGCGCTGCTCCGACGGAGATAGAAGCAACTCCCGTTCCCACGGCAACTCCCACGCCTTCACCTGTTCCCACGGCGACCCCCGCTCCCGAGAGAGTGGATCTTTCCGAACTCACGGAGGATCAGATCAGCGATGAGATAACAGTGGAGGAGGAGACATTCGCCGAGAGGTATGTATTTGAAGGCGAAGTCACGGGCGCGGATTTTTCCGGCGTCAGGCTCCTTATATCGAATGAGCAAGCCCCCAATGTACAGACTGCGATAAACGCGGTCCTCAACGGTTTCTATGAGGAAGCGGCGGGTGTTTATTCCAGATGTATCAATGATGCAATTGCCGAGGTCAGCATAGAGTACGGTACCCCCGTAGAAGGAAATAATGACGCGGATGTCACACAGATCGCGGAGACCGGGGAAACGACTGAAGCAACGGAAACAACCGACATAACCGAAACAACCGAAACAGCGGAGACAACTGAAACAACGGAAATAACGGTATCCGATGTGAACATCACCGGATTCGACCCCTATCACGTGATCGTCGGTTACGAGTACTCCACCAACGGAAGAGTCCTCTCCGTGATCATGACCTGTCAGGTGTTGAGGGGAGACGAGATCATTGATGAGGATACCGAATATCTGAGCATGGATCTTTATACGGGACAGTACATCAACATGTCCGTTCTTTCAGACGATCCCGATGCTCTGGAGGAAGCTCTCATAGAGAAGATCTCAGAGACGGCGGGGGAGGACTTCGATCCCGAGTCCGTGGAGTCCTTATTTATCATGGTCGAGGAAGCGGGAAGCGCTTCAAACTATGCCAGGATCATCGCCGTTACCGAAGACGGAGCAAAGAATGCCGTGGTGGATCTCGGTGAGTATTCCGATTATTTCAACAGATACGGAAGGATAGTTACCGGTATAGCAGGCTGACTGAGTTTTGCCGATAAAAACTGGCAAATTGCCATGTAAAGGGAATTTGTTTATTTGTCTAAACATTCAAACCGCACAAAAATATGTTGCATAACTGTGTAAATTGTTGTAAACTCCACTCGTAAGAATCCGCGTTTTTACGGATCAAGTGTCCTGTAAGGCAGGCGGATCGCGTCGGACATCGGCGCAAGTGAATTTAGGTCCTAATGGACAGAAATAAAACCTTAATTTTATGAGGAGGCAAAAACAATGAAGACAAAGAAGATTATTGCTTTGATGTTGTCATTGGCAATGGTTCTTGGTGTAGTTGCAGCTTGTACCAACGGTAACAACGGTGGTGAGACAACTGCTACTTCCGGCGACGCTCCTGCAGCTTCTGCAGACGCTTCTGAGGATGCTCCCGCAGCTTCTGACGATTCTGAGCCCGCTGCATCCGCCGAGGCTTCTGAGGATGCTCAGGCTGATACTTCAGCTTACACAGAGCTCGCTATTGCTGATGTAACTGACGAAGGCGACAAGGTTCTCGTTTATGGTTGGAACGAGGAGTTCCCTGGTCTTGTAACAAAGTATTCTGCTGTTGAGTACGATCAGGAAATCACAGAGTCCAACACATACCAGACCAAGCTCGATCAGGTTCTCGCTTCTGGTGAGGATGCTCCTGATATCTTCGTTTGCGATGCTGACTATGCTTCAAAGTACATGAACTCTGACAACACAATCGCTATCAACGATCTTGGTATCGCTTACAGCGAGTTGTCCGAAATGTACAACTACACATTGCAGTTCGCTACAGACGACAACAACGTAATCAAAGGTCTTGCATGGCAGGCTTGCCCTTGCGGCGTTTTCTACAACAGAACAGTTGCTCAGGAGACACTCGGTGTTTCTGAGCCTGAGGATGTTGCACCTTTCTTCGCTACATGGGATGCTTTCCTTGAGACAGCAAGAACAGTCAATCAGGCTTCCAACGGTCAGAAGAAGGTTATTTCCGGAACAGATGAGATCTGGAGAGCTTACCTCAACACAAGAGAACAGGGCTGGATCGTAAACGGTGCAGTTTATGTTGATCCCGTTATGGAAGATTACTTCGACCTTGCTAAGATCCTTAAGGATGAGGGCCTCACATTCGAGACAGCTCAGTGGGATACAGCTTGGACAGCTAACATGGCTAACCAGACCGTACTTTCTTACTGGGGTCCCATGTGGCTCTTGAACTTCTGCATGGGCTTCCAGGATGGCAGCAACACAACAGCTGGTGACTGGGGTCTTGTAAAGGCTCCCGGCGACTTCTTCTGGGGCGGCACATGGATGATGGCTTCCAAGTACTGCGACATGAAGGCTTCTGTTGCTCAGATCATGAGAGACGTAGCACTCAACGAGGATAACCTCAGAGACATGACTGTTACTGGTGAGTTCGTTAACAACATCTCCATCATGACAGACCTCGCTTCTGATCCTTCCTACTCTGTTGACTACCTCAATGGTCAGAACCCTGCAGCAGTTCTTCTTGCAGCTGCTACTCTTATCGACAACAGCACAGTTGGCGAGAACGATCAGCAGATCAACGAAGAGTTCAACAACGTTGTAAATTCTTACCTCAATGGTGATATCGCAACAGTTGCTGACGCTGAGGCTACATTTATTGCAAACGTTGAGGAGCTTGGTATCGTTTAATCGTATCAAAGTTGATCACGTTTAACTAAGGTAATTGTGCGGGGCAGGGCAACACCCTGCCCCGCATTTCCTTTATTCAATCGATTTATCAATCACAAATTTTTGGGCAAAAATAATTTGGAGAGTGACGAAGATGGCAAGAGGTACTAATCAAGGGACCAAACATAAGAGCATGAGCTATGTTAAGTTTGGTTATCTCTTTATCGCTCCTTTCGTTCTCGTTTACTGCATCTTCAGCTTGTATCCGCTCCTTACCACATTCTGGTACAGCGGCGCTAACATGCAGAGCACGACGGCCGAGTTCTGGGGCTTCTCTGATAAAGAGGTCTACTATGATGAATATCTTGATCTTACAAAATACTACGATGACCTTGAGTCAAGCGTAGGGATCCCTCAGCAGGATTACATGAAGATCAGGAATTTCTTCTCAGCCCAGTCTGCTGCCGATCAGTACGAGCCCCTTAATCCCAACGGTGTATCGGCTATCATCAACAACGGCGAGATCTCACAGGCAACAAGAGATCAGCTTCAGCAGGCATTGGACAACGGTGACATTTCCTACCTTTCAGATGACGCAGTCAGCGAACTGAAGAACTGGAAGGGCGGATTCAACGATCTTCAGCTTACGATCACAAATCAGCTTGGTTCTCTGAACTCTAAGCTTACGTCCATCGTTTCCCCCGAGGAATCCTCCGGCGGTGAAGAAGATGAGACGACTGCGGTCACGGCAGAAGACATCACGGGCGCTGACAACTATCAGGAGTTCATCGCCACATTGGAAGCAGGAGAGTTTGACGAAGGTCAGCAGCTCCTCATCAACTATTTAACTGAAAAATCAGGAGCGGACACACTTGCCGACTACTTTGCAGCAGATACGGTCAGTGTTGAAGATCCTATGTTCTATTACATTTGTTCTAACCTTAATGCTCCCAAGGCTAAGGATGCAGCAGGTGAGAGCATCAGTGCAATTCCCGTTCCCTTCATGAGCACACTTGAGGCTTATCTGACGGCGAACACATGGCCCGATGCATTCTCTTCCCTTAATTCCTACTCCAGCCTTGAAGGTTACTCCGACGGATCCATCGATCTTCACGACGGAGAAGAGAGCCTCTATGCGGATCTTGAGACCCTTGCGGATATGGGTATCATCACGAGCAGCATTCAGCTTGTTGCCGACGGTGACACCCTTGTTCCCGAGTCTGATGCATCCACAAACCTTCTCTACGCAATGAGAGAGTTTATCGATTCCAACTACCAGTCCGACGACGTTAAGATCATGTCCGCAATGCAGATCGGCAGGATCACATCCTACCTTGAGACAATGGGACGTGCAGTTCTTAAGGGCCAGGGAGTTGAGGTCGATAAGTACATCACTTTCGCAGGTAAGTTCGATACGGCTAAGTATAAGCAGTTCAAGTCTGAAGTAGGACTTGCTGATGTCCTTACACTTGCCAAGTATGAGGAACTTGATGAAGCATTCAAGCAGACTAACATAGACGCTGCCCAGGAAGTCCTTGCAGAGTACGAGCCCCAGCTCGCACCCGCTGAGCAGGAGCTTGCTGCAGCAGAGGCTTCCGGTGATGCTGATGCCATCAAGACTGCAAACGAGACACTTGCTACCGTAAGGAACAAGATCTCCCGTGCTCAGTCTGACATAAAGACACCCGCAGGACTTCTTTCCAAGGTGAATGCAAAGAGCCAGTATCTCTTTGTCGGTTTTGATAACTTCGCAAGCATCTTCAACAACAAGGTAAGAAGAGATACGGTCGTCGGTTCTTTCTGGACAACAGCAGTAATGTGGATCATCGGTTTCATCCCTCAGATCCTCCTCGCTCTGCTCCTTTCGGCTTGGTTCACTGATACAAAGCTCCGCCTCAAGGGCTTGAACCTCATGAAGGCTCTCATGTATCTGCCTAACGTTATCACAGCCGTTACAGTAGCTATCTTCTTCAGAAAGATATTCTCTTACTCCTCCGGTGGATCTCTTTCCGCTTCACAGCAGATCCTGAGATTCTTCGGTGACGAAGACGGTTACAACTTCTTCGAGAGTGCTTGGGCAACAAGATTGATCGTTTGCTTCATCAACTTCTGGATGTGGTA
>DNAE01000118.1 GCA_003543635.1 Clostridiales bacterium
CCGATGACCTTGTCCTCGGGATCGTCGATGAGGAGCATTACATGGGGAAGCTCCACCTTTGCATTCTCCCTGATCTTTACCCTGGGAGGTATACGGGAAAGGACCGTTCCCTCGGTTGCGCGGATGAGGGCGGTGTTGCCCTTCTCGTAGCTGTAGCACTCAAGATCGACGGCGGCCACGAGTCCCTTGCGGGAGGGGTGGAGGGGAGTCTTTCTGTCCATTACGACAAAACCCTCCTTCGGGGCCTGCCAAACGCCGCCCTTGAGGTAGGAATCTATATTTGATGAAATGGAGGAGAGGCGCTTTGCCTTCTCGGCCTCGTCGGTCAGGTAGACCTCGGGGAGGACGATGCGGAGAGCGGAGGGTGAATCACCCACGTATTCCTCGACCTTATTCCAGTATTCGGGTTCTGATGTGTACTGATCGCAGGCGATAACCGCCCATTTTGAAAGATCGTTGCTGCTTTCGGGGAGCAGGATGTCTGCAGCGCAAAGAGCGATCCTCTCGAAAATCTTCATAAGATAACTCCTTATATTAAAAAGTAAAGACTATTTTAACACATAAGAAAGCGCTTTTCGACACGGTTTGTAACCGATTGTAACCATTTTGGTGCAAATGGGCCTTTGAAAGGAAGTAAGATGGACTTGCCGGCAGAAAAAACACACAAGAAAGGAAGAAAGATTATGGAATTCGAAGACATCAAAGAAGATTTCGACGGCAAAGCAGAGGAACAGGAAGAGAAGAACGAACAGGAGGAGAAAAAGGAGGAGGAGAAGGCGAAGTTCGACGTGGCCGATTTTGCCATGGAGTACATCATGAACATGTACGCCTTCTCGGCGGATGTGAAGAAGAAGGGACATGCCACCTTGTCCGATATGCTCTTCAAGGATGCCATGGGCGTCTATCTCTCGGCGACCCTCGCCACCTGGTCCATGGGCAGGGACAAGTTCATGAAGTATATAGACGACGGATTCTACGCCTCGGGAAGGATCATCGAATACCTGAAGATCCTGGAGACCATGGGTGTCGCCGGGGACAATCTGGAGACTGTGCGCATGCAGACCTTCAGGATGCACAAGATGTACCGCTCCTCCATCAACACCATGAAGAGCAAGCTTGTGGAGATCTGCCGGGACTCCTATATGTGAAGACACTTTCCCACTCATTATTCTCCATAACGGGGCGGTCGTCAGAGACGGCCGTCCTTTTTACTATTGCAAAGACCCCGGGGTTTTGGTGTACTATTAATAGACCAATTGCAAAGGGGGACGCGGTATGGCTAATTCGGAAAAATCCAAGCATAAGGTCCTTTTGATGTACGACTATTTCCTGCGGGAGATGAACGGTTACGATACCGAGAAGGGCGTTACCACCAAAGGGATCCTGGAATACCTGAAGAGCAAGACGGGATATGAGTTCGAGAGAAAGTCCGTTTATTCGGATGTGAACAAGCTGAACGAATTCGTCGCCCTGGCGGGGCTGGTCCCGCCGGACACGGAGTGGATCTACCGGGAGGGCAATACCTGGTACCGCACGGAACTCAGGAACGAGCTGTCCCTGGACGAGGCAAGGCTCATCGTGGACGCCATCAGCACCACGCCCTTCACCGACTCGGGACTGTGCGAGAAGATCGAGAAGATGTATCCTTCCTATTTTTCCGGGGGATATAAATCCCTGGTTCCCCACGACCACACGGTAAACAAGAAGACCCAGCTGCTGTTAAACACCATAAGGACATGTATCGAGAACAGGGAGGTCCTCCTGTTTAAGTACGGCTACCCCATAGCGGGAGCCATCAGGGCGACCTCTGACAAGGTCACTTCCCCGGTGGCACTGGACTGGGAGAACTCCTGCTACTACCTGATCGCCGTGGATAACGACGAATTCAAGAATAGCAGGGATGTGGAACGTTCCCTTCGCCGCTACAGGGTCGACCGTATGAGAAACCACGGTATCGGAAAGAAAAAGGATTATCTGGATCTCGGGGATGAGAAGGAAAAGATCTTAAGGCGCTATCTCAGGAACTCCGTTGACGCCTTCTCGGCGAGCGACTCCAGGACCATCACCATAACCTTGAGATGTGAAGATGAGAAGACCCTCCTCAGGGCCTATAACGCCTTCTCCGACGATGTACGCACGAAGAGCTTCATAAGCGACCGTACGGACCGGGGGGAGATGACCTTCGTCATCGAAGCGGGTATAGTCCCCACCCTCTTCACCAAGCTGTTCATGCTCTACACCTTCGAGGGGGTTCAGGTGGAAATAGATGACGAGGAGGTCAAGGAGAAGTTCAGAGGCTTCCTGAAAAAGGCTTTAAAGGCTCTTTGATAATTGCATTGACCGTGGATAAGATTTATAATCTACAAGTTAAAAAATAAGGAGTTTAAGTATATGCAACCTCTTGGATTAAACGAGATCAGAGAAAGATATCTGTCCTTCTTCGAATCGAAGGGACATTTGAGGATGCCTTCGTTCTCCCTTGTACCGAAGAACGATCCCTCCATCCTCTTGATAAATGCGGGCATGACCCCTCTTAAGCCCTACTTCACGGGTGCCGAGACGCCTCCCTGCAGAAGGGTGACCACATGTCAGAAGTGCATAAGGACTCCCGATATCGAGAACGTGGGCCACACCGCAAGACACGGAACCTACTTCGAGATGCTGGGTAACTTCTCCTTCGGCGACTACTTCAAGGAAGAGGTCATCCCCTGGGCCTGGGAGTTCCTTACCAAGGATCTGGAGATGGATCCCGAACTCCTCTATCCCTCCGTTTACGTTGAGGACGACGAGGCCTTCGAGATCTGGAACAAGAAGATCGGCATCCCCGCCGAGAGGATAACGAGACTCGGCAAGGAGGATAACTTCTGGGAGCACGGTACAGGTCCCTGCGGCCCCTGCTCCGAGATCTACTACGACAGAGGTGTCGAGAAGGGCTGCGGAAAGCCCGATTGTAAGCCCGGCTGCGAGTGCGACAGATTCGTCGAGATCTGGAACCTCGTTTTCTCCCAGTTCGACAGACAGGAGGACGGTTCCTATCTTCCCCTTGCCCAGAAGAACATCGACACGGGCGGAGGACTCGAGAGATTTGCCTGCGTAATGCAGGGCGTGGATAACCTTTTCGAGGTGGATACGGTCAGGAAGATCCTCGATACCGTATGCGAAAAGGCGAATAAGAAGTACGGCGAGAACCAGAAGGACGACGTTGCCATCAGAGTCATCACTGACCACATGAGATCGTCCACCATGATGATCTCCGACGGCGTGCTCCCCAGTAATGCGGGTGCGGGTTACGTTCTCAGAAGACTCATGAGAAGGGCCGCAAGGTTCGGCAAGCTCCTGGGTATCGAGGGCAAGTTCCTCGCCGATATCGCAGAGGTCGTCATCGACCAGAACAAGGATGCATATCCCGAGCTCGTCTCCAAGTACACCATGATCATGACGGTCATCAATAAGGAGGAGGACGACTTCCTGAGAACAGTCGAGGCAGGCACCAAGATCCTGAACGACATGATCGAGGATGCCAAGTCTTCCGGCAAGAACGTCCTTTCCGGCGACGATGCATTTAAGCTTCACGACACATACGGCTTCCCTCTGGATCTCACCAAGGAGATCGCCAGGGACGCGGGTCTTACCGTGGACGAAGAGGGATTCAAGGCTGCCATGAAGGAGCAGAAGGAGAGAGCGAGAAAGGCCACCAAGGAGAACGTTTCCAATACGGCCTGGGGTGGCAACAGGCTCCCCGACGAGCTTCTCGAGGATACATCCTCCACGGAATTCCTGGGTTACGATTCCCTTGAGACTCCTGCGGAGATCAAGTATCTGCTCAAGGCCGACGACGAGGGCACCCTCCATATCGTTGACGAGGTATTTGAAGGCGATAAGGCTGTTATCATCCTCGACAAGACGACCATGTACGCCACCATGGGCGGACAGGTAAACGACGAGGGACAGATCGCAAACGACGACATGGCGGCGGAGGTCATCTCCGTTGATAAGGACAATGCCGGAAAGTATCTCCATACAGCCGAGATAACGAAGGGAACGATAAGAAAGGGCGATAAGGTTACCGTCAGGGTGGACAAGGCCAAGAGGATGGCAACATGCCGTAACCACACCTCCACCCACATCCTGCAGGCTGCACTGAGGGAGGTCCTCGGTGACCACGTTCAGCAGAAGGGTTCCTATGTGGACAGCGAGAGACTGAGATTCGACTTCACCCACTTCAACGCCATGACCAAGGAGGAGATCTCCAAGGTAGAGGAGATCGTTAACGAGAAGATCCTCGAGGATCTGGAAGTTACCACCCGCGTCATGAAGCAGAACGAGGCAAGGGAACTCGGAGCCATGGCATTCTTCGACGACAAGTACGGCGAGGAAGTCAGGGTCGTCACCATCGGTGATATCGACGATCCCTTCTCCATCGAGTTCTGCGGCGGTACCCACATGAAGCACAGCTCCCAGGCCGGACAGTTCAGGATCGTATCCGAGCAGGGTATCGCATCCGGTATCAGAAGGATCGAGGCCGTTACGGGTAAGGCTTGCTACGAGCAGAACAGAGAGGATAGGGGAAGGATCGAAGAACTTGCCGGCACCCTCAAGGTAAATAAGGATCAGCTGGTCAAGAAGAGCGAGAACCTCATTGCCGAGGTCAAGTCCCTGGAGAAGGAGATCGCCCAGATCCAGAAGGCTGCCGCAGGTAACGCAGCTGACGATCTCATCAAGAATGCTTCCGAGATCGGCGGCGTAACGGCAGTTATCGCAAAGACCGACGCCCAGGATGCGGCATCCCTCAGGGATATGGCCGACAGCATCAAGGACAGACTGGAGTCCGGATTCGTATTCCTGGCTTCCGATGCCGGGGATAAGGTCCTGTTCGTTTCCATGGCAACAAAGGATGCGGTATCCAAGGGTGCCCACGCAGGCAACGTCATCAAGGAGGCCGCAAGGATCGCCGGAGGCGGCGGTGGCGGAAGGCCCGACATGGCCCAGGCCGGCGGTAAGGACAAGTCCAAGATCGACGAGGCTTTAAGCAAGGCAAAAGAGATCGTAACCGCTCAGTTAGGAGGCTGATATGTGCTTATTCTGTGACATAATCGAAGGAAAGATCCCTTCAACAAAGGTATACGAAGACGACATGACATACTGCTTCAACGACATTAACCCCGTCGCTCCCACCCACGTCCTCGTGGTGCCCAAGAAGCACTTCGACGACATCAGGGATATGGCGAAGAGCGAAGAGGGAGAGAAGTACATGTACGCCGTTATCAAGGCCATCGACAAGGTCGCCGAGATCAACGGTCTTGACAGCGGCTTCAGGGTCATCAACAACTGCGGTAAGGACGGCGGACAGACTGTCCTCCACGCCCACTACCACGTTATCGGAGGAGTTAAGCTCACCGAGAAGATGATCTGATAAGATATCTGAATGTCAAAACCCCGGCACTTATCTGCCGGGGTTTTTTCGTGCCGGCGGGGATAATTGATTACCGCCTAAAAACTTTTTTCTGAAAAATCCGGGGAGTGAATAAAGAAGATATTCTATGAGAAGGATGACAGTAACCATAACGACAAGACCCGGCACATAGTACTTCTTGCCTGCGATATTGTAGGTGAGTTCCAGGGGAGAACCTTCCACGGGGAATCTGAGGAAGAGGTAGTTCTCATGGTATTTGTTGTCGAACCAAAGAAGGGGAGGCACCAAAGGTACCAGGAACAGATAGGGATACCAGAAGTGGCGGAAGGAGACCGTGGCCCTTCCCGTTCTGAGACATATGATGGGGAAGAGGACCAGTACCATGTGGGTGAAGAAACACATGAGTCCCAGCCAGTTCCAGAAGGGGCGGTAGTTCCAGTCAGGGAACAGGATTGCCCCCACGGCTCCGGGCATTATCAGGACAACGGAGATCTCTGAGAAGAATCCTTGAACCTTCCCCTTGGCAAAGGATGCCAGGAGGTTGACGAATATACCCAGATTGCAAAGCTGGAGGGGCAGGAAATCAATGAGATGCCCTCCCTCCAAAACGAGCACATACTCTTGCACCGCTTCGCAGACCAGAAGGATACATGCCAGGACACGAAGCAGGATGGTGACGGAACGATCCGATGCTTTGCGTATATTTACGCCGACCGTGACCAGCACAAGGATGATCGCTGCCAGCATAAAAAGATGCTCCGTACAGAAATGTTCGTAGTAGTTCATAAAATGATTATAACAAATCGGAAACCTGTGATAGAATCTAAATGATTTTTGATAAGGGAGACTAAGGTATGAAGAGTAAAAAGCAGTTGTCGGTCCTGTTGATATGTTCAATGATGTTGTCCGTTTTCGCCGGGAATGTATTCGCTGATGAGACGTATGAAAGCAACCCGGATGAGGGAACGGCGATCGAAGAAACGGAAGCGACTGAGGTGATCGAGACCTCAGAGGAACCCGAAGTCACAGAGACTGAAGTCACTGAGAGTGAAGTCTTCGGGGAGAGCCGGATATCCGAGGAAACCTTCCTCAGTGA
>DNAE01000160.1 GCA_003543635.1 Clostridiales bacterium
TGTGAGTGGGCACCCAACGAGAAGGTCGGTGCTGAATCCGCCATCGGATGCTCCATCAGGGGCGGCAGGGCCATGACCTGCATGAAGCACGTGGGTATGAACGTCTGTGCCGATCCTCTATTCACGGTATCCTATTCCGGAGTTAACGGCGGACTTGTATTCTGCGTGGCAGATGATCCCGGAATGCATTCCTCCCAGAACGAGCAGGATTCCAGACATTATGCCAGGGCTTCCAAGGTCCCCATGTTCGAACCCTCCGATTCCGAGGAGTGCAGGGCATTTACAAAGTATGCCTTCGAGTTCTCCGAGAAGTACGATACACCGGTAATAATAAGGCTCCACACCAGAGTCTCCCACTCCAGGAGCATCGTGGAGATGGAAGATCCCTCGGAGATCACCATAAAGGAATATGTTAAGGATCCCAAGAAGTATGTAATGATGCCCGCAAATGCCATCGGCAAGCACGTGGTGGTCGAGAAAAGGACAGCTCAGATAATAGCTGACTGCGATGCGGACCTTAAGACGGGACTTCACAGGATCGAATATAACGACAGGAAGCTCGGTATCATTACGGCGGGTGCGTCCTACCAGTATGTTAAGGATGCACTTCCTAATGCCAGCGTATTTAAGCTGGGTATGGTATGGCCCCTTCCCGAGAAGCAGATAAGGGAGTTTGCCGCCAATGTGGACAGACTCGTTATCGTGGAGGAACTGGATCCCTTCCTTGAGACCGAGATCTCTGCCATGGGCATCAAGTGCGAAGGTAAGGCTCTGTTTACTCTCCTCGGAGAGTATTCCGCAAGGCTCATCAAGAGCGTCCTCTCCCATGAGGCACTTCCGGAAGCTTCCATCGATACATCAAAGCTTCCCACTCCTCCCGGAAGACCTCCCGTGCTCTGCGCAGGATGTCCCCATAAAGGCCTTTTCCTGGCTCTTCACAGGCTCAAGGTCAATGTCACCGGAGATATCGGATGCTACACCCTCGGCGCGCTGCCTCCCATGCAGGCGGTGGATGCGGTCATCTGTATGGGTGCATCGGTGGGTATGGCCCACGGCTTCGATAAGGCCACTGACGGCGAGGCCTCTAAGAATACTGTCGGAGTAATAGGTGATTCAACATTCCTTCATTCCGGTATTACCAACCTTATGAATGCGGTATACAACCAGAGCGCCATGACTCTTGTCATCCTCGACAACTCCATCACAGGTATGACAGGTCATCAGCAGAATCCTTCAACAGGTAAGAATATAAGGCTTGAGGCTGCTCCTGCAGTTTCACTCGAACTTCTCTGTCAGAGCGTCGGAGTACTCCCTGAGAATATCAGGGTTGTCGATCCCGTAGAGACATATGAATGTGAGAAGATCATCAAGGAAGAGCTTTCCAAGGATCAGGTGTCTGTCGTCATCGCAAGAAGGCCCTGCGCCCTCATTCCCACAGGAAGAGCAGTCAAGGGCATCAATGCCGAGGTGGACTACGAGAAGTGCAAGAAGTGCGGAGCATGTGCAAGGATCATGTGTCCCGCCCTGATCCTTGATGAGAATAAGATGCCCGTTATCGATACGGAATCATGTAACAACTGCGGCCTTTGCGTAAATGTATGCAAGTTCGGCGCACTTACAAAGGGGGAACAGTGATATGAGTCTTGAAGCTTCTATAGTACTCGCCGGTGTAGGCGGACAGGGAACACTTATTGCAGGAAAGCTACTGGGTATCCTCGCCATGAACCTGGGCCTTGACGTTAAGGTCTCCGAGGTTCACGGAATGAGCCAGAGGGGCGGTTCCGTTATTACATACGTTAAGATAGCACCTCAGGTGCATTCCCCCATAATCGAAGAGGGAACGGCTGATTTCATCCTCTCCTTCGAGCAGGTCGAGGCCATCAGGTGGGCGTCGCTCCTCAAGAAGGGCGGAGTCATGATCGTCAACGATCAGAAGATCAAATCCCTTCCGGTCCTCATGGGACAGACGGAGTATCCCTCCAATGTCATCGACGCCCTTAAGGCAAACTGTGACCCCGATGCCAAGATCGTGGATATAGACGCCTTATCCCTTGCCCTTGAGACGGGAACGTCCAAGGCGGTGAACATCGTCATGCTGGGAGCTCTGTCAAACTATCTCGGTGTGGATGAAGCCATGTGGAAGCAGGCGATCGAGGAGGCCTTCGCCAAGAAGCCCAAGACCATTCCCGGCAATATCGCGGCTTTCGAGAAGGGCAGGAGTAACGGCTGATCAGCCCTTGGTCCTTTCATAAAAGAACATGAACTGCTGCATTATGCCGGCAGTCTCAGGATACGGCGAGGTGTCAAAAGCCCCGCCGTAATATTTATCTTCGATCCTTTTGATCCAGACGTCCACGGGGAATCTTCCCGTTCTGTGAAGGGCGAAGAGCATTATGCAGTTGGCGACCTTCGTTCCGACGCCGTACATATCCGTAAGGATCTTATAGAGCTTGTCGTCATCCGCTTCCTTCAGCATCTCCTCGGTTATCTTTCCGCTCTCCCAGTCCCTGCAGGCGGAAAGCACATAGGGGAGGCGGTATCCGAGTCCCGCATCGTCCAGCTTATCGCTAGCCGCGAGGATGGAGGAGGCGTCGGGGAAGGAGTAGTATTCGTCCTGTAAGGGAGCGGCGAAGGGACCTTGCGGTATCACGGGTATTATCCTGTTTCCCGCTATCTTGCTTATCCTGTTGACACAGGTGGTGATGGAGGGGATGGATCTTCTCTGGGATATGATATAGCTTATGATGGTCTCGAAGACCTCCTGCCTTAAGATCCTGATGCCCCGGCCGTATTCGGCTGCCTCCTTGAGGTACGTGTCATCGCTTCTCACCGAGGATACGATCTTTCCGTAGTCGGTACGAAGATCCAGATGATCCTCCCAGATATCGCAGAACTCCTTCTCGTCGCAGGAGAAGGCGAACATGTCGTCCCCCAGGGATGCTATCTGAAGATACCTGCCCCGGGCGACAAGTTCCGTATGGTCGTCGTCGATCTTCGTTATGCGGAATGCCTGGCCGCTCAGCGCGGTCTTAACGGGGTCAAAAAAGGTTATCTTCCTTGTAACATATGACATCAGTCTTTTTCTCCGAGTCTGTAGTAGTTATTGAGCTGGCATTTGATATTGCCGTTATAGAGCTTCGTCCTCTTGTCTGCCTTGAAGCCCGTTGCGACCTCGAAGGTGTCGTCAGGGGAGATGACGGAAAGGCGGATGCCCTTCCTGCAAAGTCCCTGCTTCGTGAGATAGGTCCTTGCGATCATGCGGTATATCTCATCGGCTTCCTCGGGGGTCATGAGACGTCCGCCGTAGGGAGGGTTAGTCAATATGAGCTGTCTGTCAAAACCCGTGACGGATGTAAGGGCGGAGGGAGTCCTCGTTTCCGCATCCGCGACACCGAACTTGATGAATCCGGAAACACCTGCGGTCTCCGCGTTCCTTTTGGCGCTCTCCACGGCATTCCTGTCAATATCGGAACCGAAAAGGAACAGATCATCCGGGGGTGTCATGTCCTCCAGGTCGATGGCCTCCTCACGGGCCTTCTTATAAGCGTAGGAACCGATATAGGGAAGATCTTCATAGGAGAAGTGACGATCCCTTCCGGGAGCCCTTCCGGTGGCCATGAGGGCCGCCTCGATAAGGATGGTGCCCGAACCGCAGAAGGGGTCGACCATCGCCTCGTAGGAGAAGGGTCTGAATCTGGAAAGGGATACCATTGCCGAAGCCAGTGTCTCCCTGATGGGAGCTTCGTGGGTAAGGGGACGGTAGCCGCGCTTGTGAAGACCGTCTCCGGAGGTGTCGATCATGAATCTGACGTTGTCCTCCACGATACCGAACTGGACCTTTACTTCCCCTATATTCTTATCCTCGGAGATTATGCCGTTCTCGGGAAGTCCCCGGGAGACCAGAAGGGATCTGATGATCGCCTTCTTTGAAAGGCTTTGAAGTGCGCTTATTCCGTAAAGCTTTGACTTTCTGGAATAACCGTTTACCGTTATGGCGTAACCCTTGGGGATGAAATCGTTCCAGGGGAGGGCGTTTGCCTTATCGAAGAACTCCTCGAAGGCGGAAGCGGGGAAGGATCCCACTTCGAAAAAGACCCTCTCGGCCCTTCTGACCCACATGTTGACCCTGGCGACATCTTCCTCCCAAGTGTCGTCCCCGGCGTCAAGGGTAACAACGCCGTCGCTTACTTTGATGTTTTCGTAGGAATATCCGGCGCGGGTAAGATCTTCCCTCACAAGACTTTCCAAACCGAACAGTGTGGTTGCTATAATTTTCATATGATAATTATAGCAAAAATCCCCCGCTTTTTAAGAAGTTGGAAAACAACCCTGTCAATACCTTTTTTTGGAAATTTAGTGTCCTTGAGTGGCGGACAGGGATAAAAGAACGACTGTTCTAAATGACCATGGATGCCCGAATTACGGCGCGTAACAACTCTGAAACAGGCTTGTAATTGTTTTGCAACAATTTAGTCTCCTAAACTGTCGACTCAATAAAATCGGGACTTTGGGCGGCATCAAAAAAATAAAGGCTTGTTTTATGGTTATCAACAGAGTTATGAACATTATGAACATAAAAATCGTCGATATCGGGCGTAAAACACTGTTTGACGATGCGATTAATAAATTGTTTTTGATGAAAATTGTTCACAACATTATGTAATTAAAGTGTTATAATCGTGGGAGCAAATTAAGGAGTAATTGGATGTCTGAACTGATAAACGATGCGATAAAGGCACGTGATGCAGCAGTCAAGATGGCTGTTCTTCCTGAACAGACAAAGAACGACGCTCTGGCTAATATTTCCCGTGCATTGACCGATTCTTCCGCAAAGATCTTCTCAGCTAACGGGCAAGACCTTTCCAAAGCTCAGGAAGATAATCTTTCCGGACCTTTACTTAAGAGACTTAAGTTCGACGATCACAAGCTTTCCGATGTTACCATGGGTATAAAGGGACTTATCTCCCTTGAAGATCCCGTGGGGAAGAAGCTTTTACATACGACTCTCGATGAGGGACTGGATCTTTACAGGATCACCTGTCCCATCGGCGTGATAGGAGTCGTCTTCGAGTCCCGTCCCGATGCCCTGGTACAGATCGCGACCCTGTGTGTAAAGAGCGGCAACGCCGTTTTCCTCAAGGGAGGAAGGGAAGCCAATAATAC
>DNAE01000082.1:0-7851 GCA_003543635.1 Clostridiales bacterium
ATGGTCTTGTTTCCCAGGACCCTCACGGGGGAATAGATGATGAGATGGGGATCCGTAAGGAGCGAAGGATCGAAGGCCTCCGTCCTGATGCCGTCATTCTCGGCAACAAAGACCCTGTTTCTGGAGTTAACGGATCTTCCCATGATGAAATAAGCCGTTACAGCCTTCTTTCCGTTCGGTGTCTTACCGATGATTATTCCTCTTCCGGGGTACGGATTATTCTTGAGCAATTCATATATGTTTTCTGTCTTCATCTTACATTCCTCCGTATCATTCATTGATTATTGCCAGATTGTCTTCGACCATTACCTTGCCGTCGGCTATGAGCCTTATGGCCTTGGGCAGTATGACCTGCTCGCACTCCTTCATGATCCTCTTCTGAAGGCTCTCGGGGGTATCGTCCCTTAAGACATCCACCGCCTTTTGCAGGATGATGGGGCCCTCATCGTAGTTCTCGTTGACGAAGTGCACCGTTGCGCCGGATACCTTGACGCCCCTCTTGAGCACGGCTTCATGGGGCTTGATCCCGTACATGCCCGCTCCGCAGAAGGAAGGGATCAGCGCAGGATGGATATTTATTATCCTGTTGGAATACTCCTTAACGACTTCCTTACCCAGGAGCGAGAGGTATCCCGCCAGAACGATAAGCTCAGCACCGGAAGACCTTACCTCATCCAGGACCTTCCTATCCCACTCTTCCCTGTCCTTGAAGTCCTTTACGGACAATACGACTGAGGGAATGCCGTTCTCCGCGGCCCTTGTCAAGGCATAGGCATCCTTATTGGAGGCAACCACCAGGGAGATCGTTACTCCCGACAGGTATCCGCTCTTAATATTGTCGATTATCGCCTGGAGGTTTGTTCCGCCTCCGGATACGAATACGGCTATCTTCATCTGTTAACCCTTTCCGTTCTCATCGCAGGGTCTGCCTGCCACGTAATTTCCGTCGAAGCATGCGGAACATGTTCCGCAGTGTATACCGGTGAGGGCTTCCTTGAGAGAGCCGAGGCTGATATATCCGAGGGAATCTGCTCCTATCATATCGCGGATCTCTTCAACTGTCATCGTTGTTGCGGGAAGATCTGCATTCGTGGAAGCGTTAACGCCGTAGCAGCAGGGGTATTTAACCTCGGGGGAAGCAAGTCTTACGTGTACTTCCTTGGCTCCGTTGTCCTTGAGGAAACGGATGATGTGCTTTGTGGTAGTACCCCTTACGAGGGAATCGTCTACGATGGCGATCCTCTTGTCCTTAACGGCAGTCTTCAATACGGCGAACTTCATCCTTACGGCAAGCTCCCTCTGCTCCTGGGTGCTCTTGATGAAGGTCCTTCCCACGTATCTGTTCTTAAGAAGACCCATTCCGTAGGGAACGCCCAGACCGTCTGCAAAACCCAAGGCAGCGGCATTACCGGAATCCGGAGCACCGATAACAAGGTCACAATCACAGGGATGCTCCTTGGCAAGGGCCTGTCCGGCCTTATATCTGGACTCGAAGATGCTCGTATTGTCGATGACACTGTCGGGTCTTGCAACGTAAACATACTCGAAGATACAAACGTTACCGTCCTTTACCCTCTGCTCGGAAGACTTGGAATCATCATAGAAAAGGGATGTGACCCTCTCCTTGGAGATGGAAACGATCTCACCGGGCTCGATATCCCTAATGAACTCTGCATCGAGGGCATCGAGGGCGCAATTCTCGGAGGAAAGGAGATACTGGTCACCCTTCTTTCCGAGGACGAGGGGTCTCATTCCGAAGGGATCGCGTACGCCGATGAGCTTATCCTCGGTCATGAGGATCATGGAATAAACTCCCTTAAGCTCCTTCATGGTCTCAAGCATCGCATGCTCGCAGTCCTCTGTTCTGATCCTGTTCCTGGAGAAGAGGGAAAGGATGAGCTCGGAATCGGTATTTGTCTGGAAGATGGCACCCATCTTCTTGAGTTCCTCGCGGATCTCATCGCAGTTGAGGATGGAGGAATCCGAGGAGAGGGCGATGTTGCCCACGCTGGACTTTATGAGGGTGGGCTGTATCCCGTCACTTCCCAGGACAGCGTCTGCTCCCCTTGCGTGACAGACTGCGCAGTCACCGCCCAGGGCGGAAAGGGTCACGTCGTCGAAGATGTCGGCAACCATACCCGGCTGCTTGTGCACCATGAAGGTACCGCCGTTGTTGACTGCGATACCCGCAGACTCCTGGCCTCTGTGCTGAAGAGAGAATATACCGTAGTATGCCGTCTTTGAAATATCGGCCTTCTCATAGGATCTGTTGATAACTCCGAATAATCCGCTCATGTTATGCCTCCATATCTTTTATCTTGTTTTGAAGATTCTCGTCTCTTTTTGCCACGGAGTTCTTAAGCTCCTCCTTATATGCCTTGAGCTTGCCTGCAAGTTCACTGTCGGACGTGGCAAGGATCTGGCAGGCAAGGATTCCCGCATTTGTTCCGCCGTCTATGGCAACGGTGGCCACCGGAATACCGGAGGGCATCTGGACCGTGGCATAGAGGGCATCCACGCCGTTCAATGCTCCGCCCTTACAGGGTACGCCGATTACCGGCAGGACCGTATTTGCCGCGATGACTCCCCCCAGATGAGCCGCAAGTCCCGCCGCAGCAATGATCACCTTAAAGCCGTTATCGTCTGCGCTCTTTGCCAGTTCGATGGCTCTTTCAGGGGTCCTGTGGGCCGATGCCACGTGGGCTTCGAATTCCACTCCGAACTTCTTCAGGGACTTGAAGCATCCCTCCATTACCGGGAAGTCCGAGTCGGAACCCATTACGATGAGTACTTTTCCGTTTGCCATTTCTTCTTCCTCCTGTTATTCGTCTTCCTGAGACCAGTTAAGTTTTTCCATTACTCTGTAGTAGTCTTCACTCCCCCACTCATAGGGCATGGGGCAATAGTCATTCCCGGGCCGTGTGGAGGTCTGGGAAAAGGGGATCACGTTAAGATTATAGGATTCGCAATAGGAATTCGTCTCATCCATGACGAATTCGCACTGGACGATACAGCTGTCCGGATCGGAAAGCCCGGTATTGCCGCCGAAGCAGAAATTGGACAGGCAGTAGATAATGTATTTTCCGTTATATTTCTCGATGGGCTGGAGCCTGTGGGGATGGGTACCCACCACGATATCGGCACCGTAGTCGATGAGATCGTGTCCGCAGGAGACCTGGGAATCCCTGGGGGTGTAGTCCTTCTCTATTCCCCAGTGCACCGATACGATGATGATATTACATCCCATCTCCCGAAGCTCGTCGATGAGAGGATACGCGGTCGCGGTGGTGTCTCCGGACACCAGATCGATCCCGCACATTCCGATCAGCACACCGTCTATCTCACATGTGGCCACGGAATGCTGGTTGCTCCAAAGGATCCCCACGGAATCCAAGGCATCCTGGGTATCCTGAAGTCCCTGATCATAGTAGTCCCAGCTGTGGTTATTGGCCAGGTTCACCGCATCTATTCCCCCATAGGTGAGCATTTCCGTGTACTCGAAGGGACCGCTGAAGACGAACTCCTTTGTGAGGTGGGCCGTGGCATCGGTGATGGTACCCTCGAAGTTGGCGAGGGTCAGATCGTCACTGTTAAGGTAGGGAGCCGCATTCTGAAAGCAGTACTCCATTCCCTCCTCTTCCACCACGGCATCAAAGGATCCGGCGGAACCGCTCCAGGCCAGGGCATCCGCCAGGGTGCAGTCGCCGATGAAGCTGACGTTTATCCTTGAGGGCTCCGGTGTGGGAGTGGGCGTGGGCACGGGGGTATCGGTGGGCACCGGCGTGGGTGTCGCCTCCGTTGCGATTATCTCTGTTGCGGGGATCTCAGAGGTTGCTTCGGTATCAGGTTGTAGCAAAGAACATCCGGCAACTACCGGAATCGCCAAAGATATGAGAAACGCCGCATCCAACCTTCTCAAATGCACACCCCTGTCAATAAATACAGGACGATTATAGCAAAAATCGTCCTGCAGCAACAGATAAAATCTATTTATATATTGCCCAATATTAAAGGGCTCCGTAAGATTTATTTTTATCCCTCGTCTCCGTAGGTACCAAGAAGGATGGATCTTACGAACAGTCCGGAATTGGAGATGAATTCATCGGGCCAGTGACCTGCGAGTTTCTCCTCCATGGTAAGGACATTTGATACGAACTTCAGGGCATTGGAGGATTCCGTGACGGAACCGCCGATGGACCAGTTACACCAGCTGATGTTGTTCTCTTCCAGCATCTGGAGCCATGCCAGGGACTCCTCCTCGTAGACTCCTCCGCTGCCGGAAGC
The DNA here is from genome assembly GCA_003543635.1 of Clostridiales bacterium. GTDB lineage: Bacteria > Bacillota > Clostridia > Saccharofermentanales > Saccharofermentanaceae > Saccharofermentans. Next base: position 4,285 of record DNAE01000082.1, read on the forward strand.
CTGGGATGTTCCCCACTCGGATACGAATACGGGAAGGCCCATATCAAGGGCTGTCTGGAGCTGATCCTTCATCTCCTGTCCGTGGGAACCGGCATAGAAATGGAAGGTGTACATGAGGTTCTCCCCTTCAATGGGATTAGCGGCGGCGATATCAACGTCCCTGCTGTAGTTTGATGTTCCGATGAGGATGATATTGTCGGGATCGTTGGCCCTTATGGCGTCGATGACATCCACCGCGTAGGGTCTTATGGTGTTGTCCCAGTCCACGGGACTGTCGGGATCATCGTATCTCATACCGTTGGGCTCATTACAGATCTCGTAGATAACATTGGGATACTCACCGTAGATAGCGGAGATCCTGGAGAAGAAATCGATGGCCATATCCTTATGTTCATTGGGGTCGCCGTCGAATAGGATATGCCAGTCGATGATGACGTAGACTCCCTGGGCTATGCACAGATCCATGTACTCGCAGGCCTGGTTGAAATACTTGTCGGGGTTCTGGGTATATCCGTCGGAATTACCCTCGGTATACATGGCGAGCCTGATGACGTCGCATCCCCAGTCCTCGGCAAGGGTCTGGACCGTATCCGCGTTGACGAATCCCGCCATTCCGTTAAGTCCGTAGGTACTCATGCCGCGAAGCTGGATGGGTTCACCGTTCTGATTGACTATATCCTTACCCACAACGGAGAGCTGTCCGTTGTTTTCCACTACCTTCTCGGTTACCACCGCCGTGCTGAAGGGGCCGTGGGAAGGCTCTTCCGCCGCTGTTTCCGAGATCTCCGTCTCAATGGTCAGGGATTCGGAAGCCTCGGTGCTTTCCGAAGTCACTGCCGCTGATGTGGCAGGCGGAAGTGTCTCATCCGGAAGTTGCTTCGAACATGCCGTAAAGAGCATGGAAACCACCATTAATGTTGAAATAATAGCGAATCTTTTGTGTTTTTTCATGACAACTCCCTCAACTTATTCTCAAAAGTTGTTTAAAGTGTATAATAAGAATTGATGTTATTCAATAGACTGTGGCTTGTTCACAAACAAGTCATAAATTATTAACATTTTACTTTGTAATGTCGAATTATAATGAAAATAGATAAAGACAGACAGTATGTCTTAAGGAGTTGTGTATGGCGCGAATCGATAGCTTGAAAGCAAAAATAGCAAAGCTTGCCGCTAAGGGAAAACTTGACGGATTAATTAAGTACGCATCTGATTCCGATGATTCGGTCAGGACCGAGGTCGCCATAGCAATGGGCAGGATCGCGACCTATGAGTGCGGAATGGCTTTGATCCCTCTTCTCCGTGATCCATCTCCGATGGTACGAAGTGCAGCGGCCACTTCCGCAGCAGACATCCAGGCAAAGCATTGTGAGGAGTACGTTAAGAAGCTCGCCTTTGCCGATTCTGATCCCGAAGTTAGGACCATAGCAAAGGCTGCGTTCGACAGATTGAAGACCAATGTCGTCTGAGGCAAGAGAATGATAGAAAGGACGCCCGCGGGGCGTCCTTTTATTATGTCTGAAAATAAGACCGGGATTTATTCTTCCACCTGCTCCGTATTGGAATATACCGTAACGGAGATGGTCTCGGGCACCTGCTGCTCAACACGGAAATAGACCTTGTTGTCAGAGGATGTGACCACGATGGGAAGCTCCACCACTCCGGGGTCGGTTACCTGGGAATAGTCGATGGTGGCATAGATGTCCGATACGGTTATGCTGTCCATGGTATTCTTACGTCCGACAAGTTCCAGCTGCACCGTCTCAATGGGGTATGCGACCTCCATATTTTGGGGAGCCTCCGACTTCTCGTAGGAAATGGGGACAGTGATGGTCTTGGTGACCACGGGATTCGTATTGACCTGTATATACATCCAAAGGATAAAAGACATGAGGAGCGCTATAAGGAACAATCCCGTATTGCCCAGGACGCCGATCTTCTTGTCGGATCTCCTTCTGCCCACCGCATCCTTTGTCTTGATGACTATCTTCCTCTGCTCCAGATTCGCCTTCTCGGTTACGGGATGGCTTATGGCGGTTGCGGAAACGGGGCGCACCTTTCTCTCGGCGATCCTCCTTCTGAAGAAACTGAAGACACCCTTCTTCTCGGACTTCGCGGAATCATTGCCCAGGAGATACGAGAGATTGGCTTCGAGTTCCATGGCATCTTCCATGGGAAAGAGCATGCCGTTAACGGCGATGGACATGGTCCCCTTCTCCTCCGATACCACAACGACCACGGTATCGCCCATCTCGGAAGCGCCCACCGCAGCCCTGTGACGGGTTCCGGATCTTTCCAGGGTGTGCATGGTCACCGCAAGGGGGACATGGCACCTGGCGGCAATGATCCTGCCGTCCCTGATGAGAAGTCCGCCGTCGTGCATGGGAGATCCCTTATAGAAAATGGATTCCAGTACGGAGGCACTTACCTCGGAATCGAACTTTACAACATTCTCCTCGTTTAAGAGCTCATCCAGATGTGTGGATCCCTCGATGAGGATCAGGGCTCCCGTATAATCCTTCGCCATATTGGCGCAGGCAGTACTTACTTCCTTGATGAAGGTGGAAAGATCCGAGGGAGTATATTTCTGGGAACCGAAAAGGATCCCCTTGAAGGAATTAAAGGTCCGAAGTCCCACAGCCTCAAGAGCTCTTCGAAGCTCCGGCTGGAATATCACTATGATAAGGAAGGCGATGACATAGAGCAACCTGTTGAATATGAAGCCCACCATCTGGAGACCAAAAAGGCTGCAGAGCACCACCACGCCGATGATGAGGATGATACCCTTTATGAGCTGCCAGGCTCGGGTCTCCCTGATGAATCTCATTATGAAGTAAAACAGGACGGCAACGATAAATATATCAAGAGCATATCTGATGATATCTCCTCCGTTGCCGAAGAAAAGGTAGCCGCTGTCCAGACTCTTGAACAGCTCATTAATGAACTCTATTATCTGTGTAATGATCGAAGTGCTACCCATAACAAAAATTATACCATAAAATTGAGGCGTTCAAGAGGGTTTGAATAACAGGCCAGGGCCACATCCTCCTTTGGAATTCCGTATTTCAGGAGATTTTCCGCTTCGGCCGCCATATATGTGACAGAACCCGCCAGTCCTCCGTTTCCTCCGAGGAAGGTCCTCCCCTTCCTGACAGTAACCCTTGCACTTCCCAGATAATACTCCCCGTCGGGCATATGGGCGCCCCTCATGGAATCCGATATCACGATCAGTCTTTTCCTGTCGATGAGCTTAAATATCATGCGGAGATACGGGGGCGATATATGGATCCCGTCGCAGATGACCTCGCAGTAGATCCTGTTATCCTCCGAAGCCGCACCCAGGATCCCGGGATCCCTTTTAAGGGACGGGGGCATGGCATTCATCAGATGGGTAACGCTCCTCGCACCCTTCTCGAAGGCCCTGTGGGCGGTGTCGTAATCCGCCGTGGTGTGGGCCAGGGATATCACATACCTTTTGGAGAACTCCTCTATGAATTCGAATCCTCCGGGAAGCTCCGGTGCGATATCGATTATCTTAAGAAGGCCCGGATAGTCCTTTTCGAGGGA
>DNAE01000082.1:7953-15460 GCA_003543635.1 Clostridiales bacterium
ATTGAGGAAAGGTCCCTCCAGGTGGATCCCCAGGATCTCGGAATACTCTCCTCCCTCCGCCTCAAGTTCGGCCTTCGCCGCGGATACCGCCTCGAAGACCCTTTTGATATCATCCTCCGCCAGGGTCATGGTGGTGGGACAAAAGGAGATCACACCGTCCCTTCGCAGGGAACGGGACAGGAGCTTTATCCCCTCGGGATCGGCATCGGAAACGTCAACTCCGTATGCCCCGTGTATATGCGTATCGACAAATCCCGGTATATCCATCATCAGCCGAAGGGGGAAGCGAGATTATCGACCGCCTCTTGGAAAGCCTCCACGGATTCCTCAAGGCCGTTTATGGAATTATTAAGGGCTTCGAAATCCACGGAATCGATCTTGGACATGGTATTGTTAAGGTCCTCCGTCGCCTGGACCGTCAGGTCGTCCACATTCCGGACTATTCCTCCCAGGTCCGCCTCCTGTATCTCCGCGGAGATCTCCTGGATCTTCGTAAGGGATGCGGTGGTCTGATTATAGATGCTGTCTATCTTTGGCTTTATGAAGGCAACAAAACCTATCGCCGTGATGGCCACCGCCGCGATACATACCGTGGAGGTAAGGGACAGATAAAACCTCATCCTCTGGTACTTAATGAGTTTCTTGTTTACCTCTTCCTGATTCGAATAGTCCATATTTACCTCCTTTTGATATTAAGGTCTTCGGAATCTATTATCACCGTAAAGGGGCCGTCGTTTACGAGGCTGAGCTTCATGGAGGCGCCGAATACCCCCGTTCCCACGTTATCGTTCACGGCTCTCACCTTCTCCACCACCATGTCATACATCTTCTCCGCCATGGCGGGATCCGCGGCATTGATGAAATTGGGCCTGTTGCCCTTTCTCACATCAGCATAGAGGGTAAACTGGGAAACGAGAAGGATACCTCCCCCCACGTCCCCCACGGAAAGGTTGGTCTTTCCCTCTCCGTCCTTGAATATGCGAAGGCCCGTGAGCTTGCTCACCATCTTATCGGCAACGGCTTCATCATCATCGGGACCTATGCCCACAAGGACCGCGAGGCCCTTTCCTATCTTCCCCGTAAGGACTCCGTCGGATATAACGGAGGCTTCAGTAACTACCTGTACTACGAATCTCATGCGGCATCTTCCTTCTCCGACACCTCGGCAAGGCCTGCTTCAATGTCGGCCATGAGGGCATCATACTCGTCGTGGGTCATGCCGTAATCGGAACCCTTCATCATGGACTCGAGGATAACATAGGAGATATTGTTTATCCTCACCTCCAGGATATCCGTTCCGTCCTCGCCGGTCAGCACCTCATCCAGGATCTCCGTGGAATCCAGGTAGGTACCCCTGATCTTTCCTCCGTACTCCTGGAGGTTAAGGTTCTTCGTCTCCTTTATGTCGTCAAGGTCGTTGAAGAAATAATCACAACTGTCGAAAAAGACAATGGGGATCCCGGCATCGTCGAAGGGCACGTAATCCGAGGGGTGATTGCTCACCTCCCTGAATATGTCATCCACGCCGTCTCCGTTGAGGTCGGCAATGATACCGGACTCATTGTAAAGGAGACTGAAGGAATTGACGGATGCCAGCATGCTGTCGTATGCCACGTCGTAAGCCTGATAGAGCTTTCTTCTCATGGCATACTTACGGGAAAGGTCAAGGGAATTAAGGCCCGAACTTGCGTATACCTTATCTCCCCCGTATATGCTCTCGATGCAGTACATGACCTCTATGGAGGCCTGTTCCTCGGGTGTCAACGTGTTATAGAAGTTGCGGGCTCCCATGTAGTCCCAGGAGGACGCTCCGAAGGCCACAAGGATAACGTCGAATCCCAGCTTGTCGTATTCCTGTATCCTGGAGGCAATGGTCATGAGGACACCTATACCCGATGCATTGTCGGATATTCCGTCGTAGGTGCAGTCCGAGGGGAGGTCCGTCGCGGCATAGGCGTTGTCGTAATGGGCGCCGATCACCACCGTCTTCCTGATCTCGCTTCCCGATCCGTCCTCATTCATCTCAATGAATCCGTCGCCCTCGATCCTGACGATGTAGTTGGCAGAGTAAGCTCCGTACATGTTGCTGAAGGTCTGCTTCTCCACCTCGTATCCCAGGCTCCGGAATTCCTGTTCGATCATCTCTCCCGCCTGCTCTTCCTGATCGGAAAAAGCCTTTCTGCAGGGATACTGTGCTGCAAGTTCCCTGGCAAAATCCGCACCGTATGTGCCGTAATCCGCAGGGAGCTTGGGAAGCGCATCCCCATCCGAGGAACAGGATGCAAAGGAGAGCATCAAAATTGCCGCCGATGCTATTGCGGCAGCGGTCTTCAAAAGTCTTTCTTTCATTTATCTTCTTCCCCGACGATCATCCTCAATCTGCTCTGCAAAATGGAGAGAGCCTCCTCCGAAGAGAGGGTGCGGACCACCCATCTTCCCTTATCGGAGTTCAAAAGATCCACGAGGATGATGTCCTTCTTTCCTTCCTTGACGATACGCTCCTTGAGCGTCTTATAGATCATCTTCTCCGAGACCCCCGTGAGCTTCACGGGAAGGCCCAGGACCCGGTATATCTTCTTAAGAGCCTCGGCTCTTCTGCCGTCCACGCAGGAAAGGAGGCTTAAGGCGAGGGCTTCACCCTCCGTATAGTTCATAAACCTGAAATAGCTCTCTATGGCATTGGCCAGCTCATCCCCGAGGGTCAGGAGCCTGCTGTCGGACCTCTCGATCCTCTGTCTCGATTCGTAAACGCGTCCCAGATATTCCCGGAGATCCGTGGGGGATTCCAGATCCAGGATAAGGGACGGCTCATCCAGGATGGCATATCTGATTATGGGAGCGTATCCGTTGGTCTTTATCTTCGCGGGTACCGTCTCCAGGAACGTGGGATCCGCAAGGACTATATCCGGTTCAAAGGGTACCGACAGTTCGTCCTTATGGCCCGAGACATTGAGCCTTGCCCTGGAGGTTACGGAACCTTCCACCATGGCATTGAGGGTCGTGGGGACCGCCATAAAGCTTATGCCGGAATCAAGGACGTAAGCGGCAAAACCCGCGGCATCCAGGATACCTCCGCCGCCCAGGGCCACCAGCCAGTCACAGGGACCGAAGCCGAAATCCGAGAGGTACTTGACGATCTCATCCACCACGGAGAGCCGCTTACCGGTATCGATATTCTGCAAAGGTATGAGTACGGGCTTTACTCCCCGCTCGATGAACTGGTTCTCGAACCGGTTATAGTAGTACCCGCTGACGGCACGGTCGGACACCACCGCGACCTTGAGATCTTCGGGGGCTCCCACGTCCGTATGTTCCAGAATATAAGACGCGGCCTGATCGAACGCCACGCCCTTTCCGCAGTAACATTTGTATTTTCTGTCGCTTTTAAGTATATCCACGCCATATATAATATCATTTTCGTCGAAAAAGTGATACAATGCACGCTGTATGTATTTTTAAATAAAGGACGGACATTTGACCTTATGAAGATCAGGACAAGATTTGCACCGAGTCCCACCGGTTTCATGCATGTGGGAAACCTTAGGACCGCCCTCTATGAATACCTCACCGCCAAACACGAAGGCGGAGACTTTGTCTTGAGGATAGAGGACACCGACCAGGAGAGATTCGTGGAAGGAGCTACGGATGTAATCTACAACACCCTGAAGACCGCGGGCATCACCCACGACGAGGGTCCCGACATCGGCGGAGACTACGGTCCCTATGTACAGAGCGAGAGGCTTTCCATGTATAAGCCCTATGCCGAGAAACTCGTGGAGGAGGGAAAGGCCTATTACTGCTTCTGCAGCAAGGAGCGTCTCGACGAGCTGCGAAAGAGCGCCAAGGAAGGCGAAGTCATCGGCTACGACAGACACTGCAGAGATCTCTCCCCCGAGATCGTAAAGAAGAACCTTGAGGCGGGACTCCCCTATGTCATCAGGCAGAAGGTTCCCCTCACCGGCGAATCCACATACCATGACCTCGTATACGGAGATATAACCATCCCCAACGAAGAGCTGGACGACCAGATCCTCATCAAGGCGGACGGATTCCCCACATATAACTTTGCAAACGTCATCGACGATCACACCATGGGAATAACCCACGTGATCAGAGGTTCCGAATACCTCTCCTCCACCCCGAAGTACAACGCCCTCTACGACGCCTTCGGATGGGAGATCCCCACATATATCCATCTTCCCCTCATCATGGGAAAGAGCCTGGACGAGAACGGAGAGGTCGTGGTATCGAAGCTCTCCAAGCGTCACGGCAGCACGGGATTCGAAGATCTGGTCAAGGACGGTTACCTCCCCGAGGCGATCATCAACTACATCGCCCTTCTGGGATGGGCCCCCGCAGGTGAATACGAGAACAGGGAGATCTTCTCCATGGAGGAGCTCATCAAGGCCTTCGATATCAACGGCATATCCAAGTCCCCCTCCGTATTTGACTACGACAAGCTCCTCTGGGTGAACGCCGAATACATAAAGGCCATGGACTTCGATACCTTCGTAGCCCATGCAAAGCCCTACTTCGACGGTTACGGAATAACCGAAGACAAGTATCCCCTCCTCGAGGAGATATTGAAGCCCAGGATCACGAAGTTCTCCCAGATCACCGAGAAGCTTGCTTTCCTTTCCGAGTATCCCGACTTCGACCTCGCCCTTTTCGAGCACAAGAAGAGCAAGTCCACCGCGGAAACTTCCGTCGACGCCCTTGAGGCCGCCATCCCTCTCCTTCAGGAGACCGACTGGAACAGGGAGTCCCTCTCCGAGGCACTTACATCCCTGGCAGCTTCCAAGGAAGTCAAGAATTCCGTCATAATGTGGCCCGTAAGGATCGCGGCTGCAGGTGTGGCGGTAACCCCCGGCGGCTGCGCGGAAGTCCTTATCCTCCTGGGTAAGGAAACTGCCCTTGACCGCATGAACAAAGCACTCAACAGATTGAAAGGAAACTTGTGATATGGCAGGAAGCAATTTCATACATGACATAATCGACGAAGAGCTCGCGGAAGGCGGACGTTGTTACGGTAAGAAGGTCCACACCAGGTTCCCTCCCGAACCCAACGGATATCTTCATATCGGACACGCCAAGGCACTGGAGATCGACTTCGGGACGGCCGAGAAGTACGGCGGTCTTTGCAACCTCCGCATGGACGACACCAACCCCACCAAGGAGGACGAGGAGTACGTCGATGCCATCAAGGAGGATATCAAGTGGCTGGGGCACGACTGGGGCGACAGATTCTTCTATGCCTCGGAGTACTTCGAGAAGATGTACGGATTCGCCGTGGAGCTCATCAAGAAGGGCCTCGCCTACGTTTGCGAACTGACCCCCGAGCAGATGAAGGAGATGCGCGGCGATACCACCACCCCCGCCAAGAGCCCCTTCCGCGACCGCCCCGTCGAGGAGAGCCTGGATCTTTTCGCCAGGATGAGGGCCGGTGAGTTCGAGGACGGTAAGATGACCCTCAGGGCCAAGATAGATCTTGCCTCCGGTAACTTCAACATGAGGGATCCCGTTATCTACAGGATAAACCGTCTTCCCCACCACAGGACCGGAAACGAATGGTGTATCTATCCCATGTACGACTTTGCACACCCCATCGAGGATGCCCTGGAAGGAATAACCCATTCCCTCTGCTCCCTGGAGTTCGAGAACCACAGACCCCTCTACGATTGGGTAGTAAATAACATCTCCGTGGAAACGAAGCCCCGTCAGATCGAATTCGCAAGACTCGGCATCACCCACACTGTCCTCTCCAAGAGGAAGCTGCGTAATCTCGTGGAGACGGGAAAGGTCTCCGGATGGGACGATCCCAGGATGCCCACCCTCTGCGGTCTCAGGAGAAGGGGCTTCACCCCTGCTTCCATCAGGGAATTCCACGAGAAGAACGGCGTATCCAAGGTCAACTCCGTGGTGGAGTATGCATTCCTGGAATACTGCCTCAGGGAAGATCTCAATAAGAATGCCATGAGAAGGATGGCAGTCCTCGATCCCGTGAAGCTCGTTATCGATAACTACCCCGAGGGTAAGACCGAGGAGTTCGAAGTGGAGAACAATCCCGAGAAGCCCGAGGACGGAACAAGGACCGTCACCTTCTCCAGGAATCTCTGGATCGAGAGGGACGACTTCATGGAGGAGCCCGCCAAGAAGTATTTCCGCCTCTTCCCCGGCAACGAGGTAAGGCTCAAGTCCGCCTATGTCATCAAGTGCACGGGCTGCGATAAGGACGAGAACGGAAACGTTACCTGCGTCCATGCGGAATACGATACGGAGAGCCGCGGAGGAAATACCGCTGACGGAAGAAGGATCAAGGCCACCATCCACTGGGTGGATCAGGAGACTGCCGCCGATGCGGAGATCAGGCTCTACGACCGTCTCTTCACCATCGAATCCCCCGATCTTGCGGATGTAAACTATCTGGATTACATCAATCCCGATTCCCTTACGGTCCTGAGCAATGCAAAGGTGGAAAAGGCACTCACCGAATGTAAGAAGGAGGACAGGTTCCAGTTCATGAGGCTCGGATACTTCTGCGCCGATAACAGGGACTCCTCTCCTGATCATCTGGTATTCAACAGGGCCGTATCGCTGAAGGACAGCTACAGACCCGAATAAAACACAAGGGAGATATGGAAATGATCACAAGAGAAGCATTAAAGAATAACGCCAAGAATGTGCTTTCAAAACACTACTGGATGGGATTCGCCGCCTGTCTGGTCGTCTCTGCCATCACCGGTGCCGCATCCGGAATATCATCGGGAGTAAACATGTTATCCGGCGTCGCAAGGATCGGATTAGGCGCGACCTATGACCCGCACAATATCAGTTCGGTAATACCTTTCCTCGGATTGTCGATAATCGGGATGATAATATTCTATTCCGTTATCATCGCCATGGCATTCTTCGTAATGAATCCCCTTACCGCCGGCCTTACAAGATTCTTCTCTCTACTACGCAAGGACAGGGATGAATTAACGGAGGTATTCTACGCTTTCAAGCAGGTAAGATACATGAATGTGGTCAAGACAATGGCCGCCGAGAGCGTTTTTATCTGGCTCTGGTCCCTCCTCTTCGTTATCCCAGGTATCATAAAGACCCTGGAATACTTCATGGTACCTTATATCATCGCCGAGAATCCCGACATCGAATGGAGAAGGGCCTTTGATATCACAAAGAAGACCATGGACGGCGAGAAGTCTTTCCTGTTCGTTCTTCACCTTTCCTTCATCGGATGGATCCTTCTTTCCTTCCTGACCTGCGGTTTCGGTGCCATATTCCTGACGCCTTACATCAGTGCGACCATGGCCGAGTACTACGCTTACCTCAGGACAAAGGCAATCACCCTCGGTATCGCAACCGTCGAAGAGCTCCCCGGTTACCCTGAAGCAGCATAACAAAGGATAAACAACAAAACGAGAAGGGGCTGTCTCAAAACTAAATTGAGATAGCCCCTTAAGTTTGCTTCATGCTTGCCAGCCGATGTGCCACCTGTGGCAAGTTC
>DNAE01000180.1 GCA_003543635.1 Clostridiales bacterium
GAACTTGCCATAGGTGGCACGACTGATGGCAAGCATGAAGCAAATTTAAGGTTTGTTTGTCTTTATTTCCGGTGAATCAGGCGGAGAGGGCTTCTGATAAGACGTCGAGATTTCCTCTCATGATCGTGATGTAGTCCGCTCCGTTCTCGATATCGGAGGAGGTCACGGACTGCATGGAGTCCAAGGTCAGCACGGGGATATCGCTCCTGCTGCAGCAGCTTGCCACGGTGGAGGCGACGGAACCGTCGCTTCCGTCGATTATGAGGATGGCGGGAAGATCCAGTTCGTCCACCTTGCCCGCAAGGAAGGTTATTGTATCAAAGGATGCGTTCGTCTCGGCGGAGCATCCAGCGAAGGCCGCATAGTAGTTAAGGCCGTAATCCTCCGTGAGATAACGGAAGGGGAACCTGTCAGCGAAAAGGAGCGTGTCAGATGGGGCTCCGGATATCACTTCCTCATATTCCGCATCGAGGGAGTCGAGTTCCTCCACATAGGCCGCGGCGTTCGCTTCGTATATGTCTCCGTTTTGGGGATCCTTCTCCTTCAGGGCATCTTCTATGGCAAGGACGCAGAGTTCCGCATTTCTCAGGGAGAGCCACACGTGTTCGTCGAAGCTTTCCTCCTCTTCCTCGTCTTCGCTCTCCATGCCCTCCACGGTCTCTTCCTCCTTGACGTTGTCCGAGAGGACCTCCATGAGGTTTATCACAGTCATGTCGTCGTTAATGCGGTTTTCCAGGACGTCGGTCACCCAGGAATCGGATTCTCCCCCCACATAGACGAAGACATCGCAGGTCTGGATCAGCATGATGTCCTCCGCCGTGGGCTGGTAGCTGTGCACGTCTACTCCGTTGTCGATAAGGAGCTTTACGTCCGTACCGGCATTGTCTTCACCGACGACGTTCATGATCCAGTCGTACTCCGGGAATATGGTGGCAACTATCTTAAGCTTTCCCTCGTCATTGTTATGGAAGGTGCATCCCGCAAGGGGAAGAAGCATGATCGTGGCGGCCAGAAATGCCGTAAGAGCTCGTTTCAATTGAGGTGTCCTCCAAAATGAGAATGGTTCTCATATTATAGCTGCAGGCCCTGAAATGTCAAGGTTGCAAATTTATTAAAAAATATTTGTATGAAAAAAGGTTGTGCTATAATTAATACTGAATATATATATGGAGGATGACTTCATGGCAACGTTGACACGCCTTGCAAGTACTTTAACGGCAAAATATTTCCCATCACAGAGTCTAACTGATGCTTTTTATATTGACGGAAGATTATTCGGCAAAAGAGAAACAAGACAGGCCGATATCACTATAGATAAAGAGGAGAGAGGTTTTTTCCTTTCCGTTTTCGCTCATCCCACGATCCCCGAATACGAGCCCGGCATGATGCCACCCTACGAGCCCCAGCTCCGCGGCACATGTAACGAGGTAAAGTTCGGCAGGAAAGAGATCGACGGCATGATCGAAGGTTTCCTTTCCACCGCCGTAGGCGTAACGGGCAAGATGAAACTCAATGACGAAGAGGAGAGGAGCCCTTATTTCTCCGGTGTTATCGTAAGGGATGCCGAGGCGTTCGCCGTTACCATCGGTTCAGGCCTTGCCTTCCTCTATAGAGACGACACACTGTTCCCCCTCACGGATGCCGGGATACCGATGGAGCCCATCGACAGCAACGGCAACAGAGTGGGGGATTTTATGTACTACTGTTCCTCCAAGACGGCAAACGCCCTGTGGTCCAATTTCTTCACCCTGGTACCCGACGACTGCATCATCCTCTGCAATAAGGAGATCTACGATGCCCTGGGTCAGAGGGAGCTTCTCAGGATCCTCGCCGATGCCGAGGATCAATGTGATGCCGCAGGCGTCATCATCACCCAGGCCTCCGCAAGGATGCCCAACGTTCCCATGCAGTTCTCCATCTCCTTTGTGGAGAGCGTGACGAGCGATGAGAGAAAGGGCCTGTTCGGATTCAAGAAGAAGAACAGGGAGGAGGATACCTCCGATATGAGCATCAAGTCCACCCTTGAGGGCGGCGTCGTAGGTGCGGCATCCGCTGCAGCAGCCGATGCGGGATTCACAAGCGGTGTGGCAACATCCGCCTCCGCCCAGCCCCTTCCGGGTCTCGATCTTGTATTCGGCGATAACGAGGGCAAACCCGCCGAGGCAGCTCCCGTCGTTACTCCCGAACCCCTTGAGTTCCCCGAGACCTCGGAGAAGACAGATGAAGTTACCCCCGAGGATATCATGAAGAATATCTTCGGTGACATGAAGAAGAGCACGGAGACGGCGGTTCCCGCGGCCGAGACCGTGGAGAAGATCGCAGAGGGCGCAGCCGTGATGAGTGCGGCAGAGGCATCCGCAGCAGCGGAATCCCCCTTCGTCATCAATGCGGTCAATCCCTTCGATATCCCCGCAGCTCCCGCCGCTGATGAACCCGTTGAGATGAAGACTGTATCCTCCACGGATTTCACCATCGCTGAGGACGATAACGAGAAGACCAAGCCCGTCGATCATCTGGATGCCAAGGTCATCGAGTCCATCGTTTCCGCGGCAGAGCCCGTTAAGACGGAAGAGACAAGCGAAGTAAGTAAAGACGGAATCATAGAGGCCGCCCTGCGTGAGCTCGGCAATGAAGACAAGGAGAAGCCTGAAGTGGATAATAATGAAAAATCCGATGAGATCGTATTCGCACCGGGCAACGAGACTATATCGTTCAGTCCCCAGGAGTTGGAGAAGTCCAGCAGCGACGAGTTCAACCCCTACAGTATGGGCAGCAGTGCCGAGATGCAGAATGCCACGCCCCTCGTCTTCGGTGACGACGGTTCCATGGCTCCTCCCTCTGAGGAGGAGATAAAGAAGGCATCCGAAGAGGAGGGCATCCCCGTTCCCGATTTCGAGATCAATACGGATAAGCCCGAACTTCAGGATTCCGATAAGCTGGCGATCGATTTCCCCGATACGGAGAAGATCCCCGCGGAGGAGAAGAAAGAAGAGGCTGTCGAAGCTCCCGCTGAGGAGAAGATCGAGCTTCCCTTCGAGACTCCCGTTGCCACGGTGGAGGAGGAGCCCGTCAAGGCACCCAAGGACGATATCCCCGATATGCCCGTCTACGATGCCAACACCTTCGATACACCCGTTGCGGCAGTCAACTCCGATCAGCAGATCAATGCCCAGTCCGGTGATGTTTATTCCTACGGACAGTATGTGGAGAACGAGAATATGGCAGAGCCCGAACCCGAGCCTGCACCCTACCAGTCCTTCGGCAATGAGGGGCCCGCATATGAGGAGCCCAATCCCTACCAGCCCGGGGACCAGTACGGCTATACTCCCGGACAGTATGCCGATAACACGGCAAGTAACTACGGTTATTCCAACGATGCCAACTACGGCACTGCTCCTCAGGCAGCTTCCGACAGTGACTGGATCAATGCGATCCTCGGCATAGACGACGATGATATGTACGGTGCAACACCCGATCCCGTGGACATCCCGTCCGCAGCTCCCGCGGCGGCCGCAACAGCTGCTACGGCAGCAACGGCTGCATCCTACGGTAATTCCTATACGGGTACCGGCGCTGCCCAGACACCTTACGGCAACAGGACATCCGGTGCCGCAACCAGAAGGCCCGGCGGAACGCCCGCCAAGAGACCCCAGGGTCAGGCCGGCGGCAGAGGCGGTAACGGCAGAGGGCCCGCAAGGAAGTTCCCTAAGCTCAACCGCAACGGTTACATGTTCCTGGCATTTGTCATCATCTGCCTTATCATCCTGATCGTGTTGATCTCCGCCATCGCAAGGGCTTGCAGCAAGAAGGAGAATGCAGAGGGTCAGACATCCGATACCAGCATCAGCGACGTAAGTGACGTAAGCGATAACAGCGACAGCAGCGAGGAGCCCGCGGCTTCCGAGGAGAAGCCCACCCAGCCTGCGGCTAATACGGGCGATCCTTCCGCTCCCATCGGTATCTTCTACTTCTCCGACTATATCGGATACAGAACATGGTGGGATGTATTCAACAACGTTTACGGCATTGACGATCTTGCCAACGAGTCCGATCCCAGGATCTCCATAATCGTTACATATAACGGTCTCGATCCTGCAACATACAAGCCTTCCTCCGGAGACCAGATCCTTCTTCCTCCCACGGGAGTCCTTGACGGATCCGTACCCGTAACGTGGCAGGTGGGAACTTCCACAGGTTCCACCGGCGCCGAGGTAAACGGTGAGATCACGATGGTCGACGGTGCCGAGACAACGGAATCCAGTACCGCAGAGGATGCTCCCGCAGCCTGACGGTAAGGTAAAATAGGAAACAAAAAGTGCTGTCATGGGGCAGCACTTTTTTATAACAGTTAAGGAGGACATCTTGTTCCGTCACTTCAAGAACAGCAACGGTTGGATGGGAGGACCCTGCGGAGCGGTCTTCTTCAAGGGGGAATACCACGTATTCTTCCAAAACTACCCCCACGCCATGAGGTGGGGTCCCATGCACTGGGGCCATGCCGTGAGCAGGGACCTGATCTCCTGGGAGGAAAGATCCCCTGCCCTTATCCCCGATATGTCCTATGAGGACGGGGAGGGGTGTCTTCCCGGGTGCGCATTGGAACATGACGGGAAGATCTATCTGTTCTACACCTCGGATTCCGCTTCCTCGGGAAATTCCGTATCCGTGGCTTCTTCCTCTGACGGAGTCTTATTCGAGAAGTATGAGGGAAATCCGGTCCTTTTGCCTCCTGAGACCTCAGGAGGGCGTTTAATGCATCCCTTCGTATTCGAGGAAGACGGAACATTCAAGATGGTGGCCGGCTCGGTTAAGGACGGTCTGGGCACGATCTACGAGTTCTGTTCGAAGGATCTGTATGACTGGGAACTTAAAGGAGAGACGGAAACGGGTCTGTTCCTCCGGGGGACCATCGAGCATCCTGCCGTTTTCCGGGTGGACGGTGACAGGTTCATGATATTCCAATCTCCCGCGAATATGCCCCACAGGATCCTTTTCGCCCGGGAGGGGGAGATCTTCACCGTGGAAACGGGTCCCGATCTTTACAGCCCGGTGGTCTTCTCCGACGAGGAGGGGGAAAGCGTCCTCGTGGGATGGCTTAATGACCGTATCAAGGGCACCAGTTGTCTTTCCATACCCAGGAAGATCGAAGGGGACCTCAGGGGGGATCTCACCATGATGCCCGTGGATGCTTCCTGCAAATATTTGATCGACGAGAGCCGCTTCGTGGAGTATGTGAACGGGCGCCTCCGTATCATGTTCGAGGGGAAGCTCCTTTTTGACAAGGCCTATAAAGAATGTCCCGATCTCCTTGTTCTTGAGGATGTCGGGACAGTTGAAGTCTTTATCGACGGAGGCCGTGAGACCATAACCTGTGCTATCTGTTAAGAGGGCAGGTCTATCTTTATGACCACCAGGTCTCCTGACTCGAAGACGCGGGTCCCCAGGGTCTCGATCACTTCGGTATTGTCGTGGTTGAACCTGGCCTTTTCCATGCTTCCTATGATCACATATTCAACGGAGTATTTATTCAGGATGTCGTAGATCTCCCCGGGGTCGTCGCTCGTATATACGCGCCATACGTCCTCGTGCCTGGGATCGAGATAGAGATCCCAGACGTTTGCTTCGGGGTCGGGCTCGAGAAGGTCCGTAACGGGATTAACGATGCCCTTATATCTCCAGAGCCACTCGTGGGTCTCCCAGCCGATGACGGTCTGAAGTCCCGTATATGCTGATACGATGTCGTAGTCCTTGTAGCTCTCGCCGTAGGTCTCAAGGATCACGGGAGTTCCCTTTACTTCGGAGTTGAACCACTCGATACAGTTGTAGTAGTTCATGAGGTTTCCGGATTCCATTAATCCCGTCTCGTGGCTTGTGTAGGTTGCCAGGTACGCGGCACCGTCCAAAGTCTTATACTGTTCCCTGGAAAAGGATCCGTTGCATCTCTGATTCAGTGAGATGACGGTGTAGTGCCCGGGGATCAGGATTATGTTCAGGGTCAGGATAATGGAAAGGATGAAGGCGACGGCACTGTACTGTCCCTTGCGTGTCACCATCCAGCACATCCTGATGACGCCGTAGGAGATCGCCATGGAAAGGATTATCATGGCGGCGTAGGTAAACTTGAACATGGTGTTGGAGCGGAGGTACCCGCCGGTGTAGATGTCCCTGACATAGAAGATCTCCGGGGCGATGATCAGGAGTATTGCAACTGCGATCATTCCCACGACGAATATATCCGTCAGGTTGCGCTCCCCGAGGAACCTTGCTATCGCATTGGGGTATGTATCTCCCCTTTGGCCGATCAGCGCATCCCTCTTTTTCTTCCTGCCGTCTCCGGTGTTAAAGCGCCAGTTCTTGAAGATGATCACGAATACCACGAAGATGAGAGCCGTGATCACGTGGGTCCCGTAGAGGATGAAGAGCTGGAACAAAGAGGAGTGGTTAACGCACTTTCCCAGGGAGTTGGAGATCATGTCGAATCCAACGTTAAAGGGAAGGGCGATAATATGTGCCGTCAGGAAGATGAAGCTCATTCCGAAGGATACCCTTGTCAGGGCGGAGGGTGAGAATACGTCCGCCGCGAAGGTTACCAGGGTGACCAGGAGCATGAGGAAGATGAGCATCCAGGGTCTGTCTCCCGCCACCAGATAGGATCCGAGGATGGCCGCCAGGGAGCAGACGAATATGATGGCTCCGTAGATATCCGTGAACACCTCCGAAGTCCTGGCATGGATCACGAGGATCGTCATGGAAAGGAAGATGAAGTAGATCAGGAAATCCCAGTAGTTGGTCATCTGGGCGATACCGAGGGTGATCGC
Source organism: Clostridiales bacterium (assembly GCA_003543635.1). GTDB lineage: Bacteria > Bacillota > Clostridia > Saccharofermentanales > Saccharofermentanaceae > Saccharofermentans. Next base: position 6,819 of record DNAE01000180.1, read on the forward strand.
GGCGGCGACGAGCCTGGGATCCAAGAGCATCTTCAATTCACTGAACAGGAAGCCGTTCTTCGACGTGGAGAAGTTTACGAGTCCCTGGGTTCGGGAATTATTCGCGAACTCATATGTTTTCCCGGAAAGGGATCTTATATAGGCAACGCATAGGGCGAGGATGAGGAGCACCACCATGGAGGATGCCACATGGGCGTGCAGGTCCCCCACCAGATAGGAATAGAAGGGGAATTCCTCGATGGTATAGTCTCCGCCGTTCTTTATCCAGGGGAGCATCTTGGAATCGGGATTATATCCGATGTAACGGGTGGATTCGGGATAGAAGAAATCCGTCGTCTTACCCACGTTGATACCCATCTTGGAGAAGAGGGCAAGGAACTTGTTTCCGAAGGATGTCTCATCGTAGAAGAAGGAATGGGAGTTTCCGAAGATGATGGTGGTGAAGGCACAGAGCAGACCGCAGAGGGTCCTGATGATCCGGGAACATCTCATGCCGTAATCCCGGGCAGTCTCCACGAGCATGCATCCGATGGAATAGCACATGCCGAAGGGGACGGCGATGGCCGAGCACATGGCGATGTTATAGCCGATGCTGCTCTTAATGCCCGAGAGCTTTATCAGGAGGGCATATATGTACTGGCCGAAGTAGTAGTAGTTGATGGTATATCCGGAAAGCCAGATATCGTTGGCGGGAAGTCTCGTTCCCCTGAGCATGGACATGATGAAACCGTAGTCCATGAACTT
>DNAE01000149.1 GCA_003543635.1 Clostridiales bacterium
ACCCTGGCGGGCCTGTTCTTCGCCAAGGGCATGACGACCATAATAAATGCTACACAGTTTAACGTTGAGAACCCCGAATTCATCGCCCTCAAGGATACAAGGGTAACGATCCCGGGTCTCGGCTCCTACAACAAGGCGGGCAATTACGTTCCCGCCAAGGTGGAGATAGGCGTCATAGTGGCTATCCTTCTGGTCATCATCCTCTTTGTCCTCCTTAAGTGGACAAAGCTCGGACGTAACTTCTACGCCGTGGGCGGTAATAACCAGAGCGCCAATATGCTGGGTATCGACGTCAGGTTCACGAAGTTCATGGCCCATCTCCTCTGCGGACTTTGCGCCGGCATCGGAGGCTTCGTTTATTTCCTCCACGTCGGTTCCGGTTCCCCCTCCCATGCGGCGGGCGCCGAGATGAACGCCATCGCTTCATCCATCATCGGCGGCACGATGCTGACGGGCGGCGTAGGTAATATCATCGGTACTCTCTTCGGCGTACTGTCCCTTTCTACCATCAAGAACATCGTTGCTTCCCTGGGTCTCGACGAGGCCTGGTGGACTAACATTACGGTCGCTTTGATGCTCTGCATATTCCTTCTTGTCCAGAGCGTCATCCTCGCCCGTAAGAACACAAAGAAGTAATAACTCCGGTTTGTTTTAAAAAACGGTCCGCCGCGGTGATCAGCGGCCGGCAAAAAAGATCGCCGCGGGGCCTTTTTTAAAGACCGCACCCTGATATTGGAGGAACACATGGATCTTAAGAAGACTGCACTCGGTATAGAACTGGGATCGACCAGGATAAAGGCGGTCCTGATAGACGATTGCCATATCCCCGTGGCATCGGGACAGTTCGAGTGGGAAAACAAGCTGGTGGACGGTATCTGGACATATTCCATGTCCCTGGTCCACGAGGGCATCAGATCCTGTTTTGCGGATCTCAAGAAAGACTTTGAGGGGAAGTTCGGCATAAAGCTCACCGAAGTGGGCGCCATCGGCGTATCAGCCATGATGCACGGATATCTTCCCTTTGACAAGGACGGTAACCAGCTGGCGGAATTCCGCACCTGGAGAAATACCATAACGGGCGAGGCGGCGGCTAAGCTTTCGGAACACCTGGGTTTCAACATCCCCCAGAGGTGGAGCATCGCCCATTACTATCAGGCGATACTGAACGGTGAGGAGCACGTGGGAAGGATCGACTATCTCACGACCCTGGCGGGTTATATCCACAGAAGGCTCACCGGGGAGAAGGTGATGGGTGTCGGTGAGGCATCCGGCATGTTCCCCATTGATTCCCGGACATGTGATTACAGACAGGATCTTATAGACCTGTTCGACGACCTGGCGGGGACCGATCTTCGGTCGATCCTTCCCAAGGTCCTTTGCGCCGGAGATGACGCCGGGCTTTTAACCCCGGAAGGTGCGGCCTTCCTGGATCCTTCGGGAGACCTCAAGGCGGGTATCCCCGTGGCTCCCTGTGAGGGAGATGCGGGTACCGGTATGACGGCGACCCGCTCGGTCAGGGTCAGGACCGGAAACGTCAGCGCGGGAACATCGGATTTTGCCATGATCGTCACGGACCACGATATCGGAGTCCACCGGGAGATCGATATGGTGACCACCCCCGACGGAGCCCCCGTGGCCATGGTCCACTGCAATAACTGCACCTCGGATATCAATGCCTGGGCAAATGTCTTCGGACAGTTTGCGGAGCTCATGGGATATCCCTTGGATAAGGGAGAGCTTTTCACGAAGCTCTTTGAGGTCGCCATGAAGGGTGACCCCGATTGCGGAGGACTTCTCTCCTTTAACTATTTCTCCGGAGAGGGTGTAACGAACCTGGACGAAGGCCGTCCCCTGTTCGTGAGATCGCAGGATTGCGACTTTACCCTTGCCAACTTCATGAGGACTCATCTTCTGTCTTCCCTTGCCACCCTTAAGATCGGCATGGATATCCTGACGGAGACGGAGAACGTCACCATAGATAAGCTCTACGGACACGGAGGATTCTTTAAGACTCCCGTGGTGGGACAGACCATGCTCTCCGCAGCGGTGGGATCTCCCGTATCCGTTATGGAGACGGCGGGGGAGGGAGGCCCCTACGGAATGGCTCTCCTTGCCTCTTACATGATCGGCAGGGAAGAGGGCGAGAGCCTTCCCGACTATCTGGATAACAAGGTGTTCAAGGACTCCCTGAGCACCACGATCATGGCGGACGAGGAGACCTGCAAAGGCTTTGCGAAGTTCCTCGGCAGATACAAGGCGGCGCTGCCCCTTGAAAGACTTGCTACGGAGGTGATCTGATGCTGGAAGAACTTAAGAAGACCGTTTGTAAGGCGAATCTGCTCCTGCCCGAATACGGACTCGTGACATTTACCTGGGGTAACGTGAGCGGTATAGACCGTGAGAGCGGTTTGATCGTCATCAAACCCTCCGGTGTTGAATATGACCATATGACGGAAGACGACATGGTGGTCGTCGATATGGAAGGAAAGGTGGTCGAGGGCAAATGGAAGCCCAGCAGCGATACGGCGACCCACCTGGTCCTTTATAAAAACTTTCAGACCATAGGAGGAGTTGTGCACACGCATTCCCGCTGGGCAACGAGTTTTGCCCAGGCGGGTCTGCCTGTCACAGCCATGGGCACCACCCAGGGAGATTATTTCTACGGAGATATCCCCTGTACCCGCCCCATGACCGACGAGGAGATAAAGGGGGAATACGAGAAGGAGACGGGCAACGTTATCGTGGAGACCTTCAAGGGCATCGATCCCGAGAGCATCCCCGCGGTGAACGTGTTCTCCCACGGACCCTTCTGCTGGGGTAAAGATCCCATGAACGCCGTGCATAACGCTGTGGTCCTGGAGGAGGTGTCCTTCATGGATTATCATGCCATGACCCTTGCCCCGGAAAGGGGGAGGATGCAGCAGACCCTCCTTGATAAGCACTACCTCCGCAAGCACGGGGCAAATGCTTACTACGGTCAGGATTGACGAGACCAAAACTTTGCTTTAAGGCACCCCCTTCCCGCTGGAAAGGGGTGCTTTTCGTCGGCGGGAGATGAGTGATAGAATTTTTCGGGGAAAAAAGTGAACCTTATCCATTCCGGTGACAATATTAGATGAAAGCCTGATGTGCACGGACGCTTTCCGAGAGGAGCTTACACATGGATGTAATAGAGGAACTGATAAGAGAATACGGGAAGGATATATATTCCTTCTGTGTTTACCTTACCGGAAATCGCGATCTTGCCGACGACCTCTACCAGCAGACGTTCCTTACGGTCATCGAAAAGGGCGACGTGGACCTTCGGAATAATCCCAAGTCCTATCTGCTTGCCATTGCCGTGAACATAAGGAATAACCAGAGGCGGAAACTCTTCTCGAGGCGCAGGAGTGAATATGCGGAAACAAGTGATGTCCTCGATCTCATCGAGAATATCGCCGACGGGGAAGAGACAGTGGAAGACGAACTTATCAGAAAAGAACGGAATAAGGAGATCAGGAAGGGCGTCATGACCCTTCCCGAGAAACTGAAACAGGTGGTGGTCATGTACTACGCCGAGAACTTGGGAGTTGCCGAGATCGCGAAGATCCTGGGGATCTCCGAAGGAACCGTCAAGAGCAGGCTCTCCAACGCCAGGAAAAAACTTAAAGAAAGGCTGATCAGATATGAAGCGATTTAATGACAATGAATTAGACGATATGATCCGCGAAGCCTTCACCGAGAAGTTCGACCCCGGCGAGGATCTGAACAAAAAGGTGATATACGAGGGTGCCAGGCTCAAGATAGGTCAGGGCGAGAAAAAGACACGGAAGGGACTTCGTTTCTCCCCCGCACTGGTGGCGGTCCTTGTCACCGTGGTCGTGGGGTCCTCCGTGGGAGCCATGGCAGCGGGAGGACTCTTCAACGGATTCTCCATCACGGGACACGGCATCACGGACGGAGAATCCCCCTATGTGAACGAGAGCATCCTGGCGCAGATCGATCCGGACGAACCCGTCTCGTCGGGATACTCCACGGTCTACACCCACTACGACTCCTACGAGGCCGCCAGGGAAGAGACGGGACTGGGATTCGGCTTCACGACGCAGTATGAGGAAGAGGATGTCTGCTACAGCCTCACCGAGGGCCCGGACCTTTCATCGGAGGATCTTTACGCCTCCTTCATATACGGCGAAGGATCGTTTTATGCGGACTACTCCGTACTCCACGCGGATGTGGCGGAGGACATGACCAACACGATATACATAAACGGAACGGGTAACGTCAGGGAATACGAGGCGTCAAACGGATACGTTTATACATTGGTCGACGAGACATCTTCGGACCCCCTTCGCACCTTCGTCATGATACATTTTGACGATAATACCATAACGGGATATCTGACATTTACGGGTCTTACGGACGATCAGATCCATGAGATCTTAGAAACGCTGATCATCGAGTAACAAGGAGAATAAAAATGAGAAGAAGAATGATTCCGGCAATGCCGGTCCTGGTATCGGTCGCCCTTTTAGCGGCGGGCTGTGCCAAGGCTCAGAAGGAAGAGATCAAAGTACCGGAGGAGACGACCGCTGTCTCCGAAGAGGTCATCGAAATGACGGAAACGCCCGCGGAGGAGACTGCCGCCACAACGGCGGCGGTAACGCCCGCGGCAAGACCAACTGCCGGCCCCACGGCCGCTCCCACCGCCACTCCCGTACCGGTAAACAACACAGCATCCGTAAGCAAGTCCGATGAGGACGACGAAGATGATGAGGACGAGGATGAGGAAGAGGAGCCTTCTTCAACACCTGTTCCCACGGCAGCCCCTGAGCCTACGGCAACACCTGAGC
>DNAE01000050.1:0-250 GCA_003543635.1 Clostridiales bacterium
ACTTTCCTCTGAAGCCCATGGCCAGTGATGCTGCCGGATTGACTACCAGGGATGTTCCTCCGATGATCAGGCAGTCTGCCTTATCGATCAGCCTGACGGATTCTCTCCAGGCCTCTGTGGGAAGGGACTCGCCGTAGAGAGTGACATCGGGCCTTATCATGCCGCCGCAGATCTTGCACTTGGGGATCCTGTCCTCGGATACGAAGATGGCATCGGCGGGATATTTCCTGTGGCATCTCTTGCAGTAGTT
>DNAE01000050.1:417-1221 GCA_003543635.1 Clostridiales bacterium
GCGAGCTTGATGTGGGCCTTGTTGGGCTCGATGCCGTCCACGTTGAGTTTCTGCCTGTAGAACTCGTAGAAGACTTCCGGTTCGTCCTCAAGGCAGTTTATGGATAAGAGATATTCGGGGGTGTAACGATCGAACTGTACATCGTGCTGGTTGTAGAGCCCGTCCTTGGATCTGAAGTCGGGGATACCGCTCTCCGTGGAGACTCCGGCACCGCCGAAAAAGACGATGTGCTCCGATTCCTTAACGATCCTGTTCAGTTCCTCGTAGTCACCCATTAAACCTCTCCTGCTGACTTCTTATGAGCTCCTCATCCTCAAAGTAGTTGATCCTCATGGCGCGCTTTACCTCGTCAAGAGTCCTGGCTGCCTTTGCCCTTGCGGCATCGGTACCCTTCTTCAAGATCTCATATACCGCGGGGATATCCTTCTGAAGCTCGGCTCTTCTTGCTCTGATGGGAGCAAGCTCTTCCTCGAGAACATTTATGAGGAGGCGCTTGACCTTGACGTCGCCCAGGCCGCCCCTCTGATAGTGTTCCTTCATCTCATCGAGATTCTTGTAGTCAGGTGCGTACTTGGGGAAATGCTCGTCCTTGGCGAAGGCATCCAAGTAAATGAATACCGTATTTCCCTCAAGGGATCCGGGATCGCTCACCTTAAGGTGGTTAGGATCCGTAAACATGCTCATGACCTTTTTAGACACCTCCTCAGAGGAATCGGAAAGGTAGATGCAGTTGCCCAGGGACTTACTCATCTTTGCCTTACCGTCGGTACCGGGAAGGCGCGAGCAGATCTTGTTGTCAGGCAG
>DNAE01000050.1:1368-5498 GCA_003543635.1 Clostridiales bacterium
TCGCCTACGGGCACCGTGGTAGCCTTGAAGGCCGTGATGTCGGAGGTCTGGCTTATGGGATAAGTCAGGAATCCGACGGGGATGCTCGTCTCGAAGTTACGGAGCTGGATCTCCGTCTTAACGGTGGGGTTACGCTCAAGTCTGGAGAGCGTAACGAGATTACTGTAGTAGAATGTGAGCTCCGTGAGCTCGGGAACCGCAGACTGGATGAATATGTTGGCCTTGGCAGGGTCGAGGCCGGCGGAAAGGTAATCCAGCGCCACTTCAATGATGTTATCCCTGATCTTGTCGGGGTTGTCGAAGTTATCGGTAAGCGCCTGAGCATCTGCGATCATGATATAGATCTCATCGTACTTCCCGGATTCCTGAAGTTCGACCCTCCTTCTCAAGGATCCCACATAGTGACCTAAGTGAAGCCTTCCTGTGGGTCTGTCTCCGGTAAGTATTATATTGCTCATTTTTATCCTCCGCGAAAATAGTCTTTAACTATTATACATTATTTGTCCAGCTTAAGGTCACCGGCCTTTATCCAGCCCTTCTTCCTCATGAATTCGGATATGCCGAGGCTGATGGCAGCGGGCAGTATGAAGTACATAAGAAGGATCTCGCCTACTACGACCCAGACATTTGTCGTCTCGATCATGGTGGTGAATGTGGAGATGGGGCCTACAAGTCCCGATGTTCCCATACCGGATCCGATGCTGTTGCTCGTCATGCCGAATACCATAGTGGAGACGGGGCCGAGGATCGCCGAAGATACGATGGCGGGGATCCATACCCTGGGATTCCTTACGATGTTGGGCATCTGGAGCATGGAAGTTCCGAGGCCCTGTGCAAGGAGTCCGTCCATCTTATTCTCACGGTAGGAGATAACCGCGAATCCGATCATGTTGCAGCAGCATCCCACTGTTGCGGCACCTGCGGCGATACCGCCAAGGCCCAGCGCAACGCCGATGGCTGCAGAGGAGATGGGAAGTGTCAGGAATATACCCATGAGTACGCTTACGATGATACCCATGAGGAGGGGCTGCTGTTCAGTACCCCAGTTAACAAGGCTTCCGAGCCATGTCATGAATGCAGAGATATAGGGGCCGATGAAGATACCGACCACTGCGCCGGGAAGGACAGTGCAAAGAGGAGTTACGATGATGTCGACCTTTGTCTTACCTGCTACGAGGTGTCCGATCCAGATTCCGATGAGAGCGGCTACGAATGCACCGAGGGGCTCTCCGGGGGATGTGAGTCCCACTATCTTACCTTCGATAAGAAGGGGCATCTCCAAAGTGAAAAGCTTTGCATAAGCACCGATCATACCGCATACCGCAGCGGAGATGGTTACCAGGGGTGTCTCCTTGAACTTAACGGCAACACCGAGGCCGATGCCGGCACCCATGAGGCACTGGGCCATCTTACCGATAAGGACAAGATATGTTCCCACTGCACCGGGGATATAACCGCCCAAAGTTGCAACGATAGTTCCGATTATAAGGGTGCAGAAAAGTCCTGTAGCCATACCGGAAAGACCGTCTATAAAGATCTTATTTAATACTGCCTTCACCTTCGAAGGAGTCTTCTCCGTTTTCTTTTTATCTGCCATAAAACAACCCTCCAGGTTAGAATCGAATACAATATATCATATCGCCCCCCTCGATGCACTTGTCAATCTGTTTAAGCATTAAAAGCAAACAGGGGGAGTATCTCCCCCTGTTCACCAAACCGTATAATCTCCGCTTATTATACGGTTGCCCTTCTCATGCCGTTCTATTTAACGACATTATATAACAAGTATAGCTTGTCATCTTCTAAATACACAAGCTTTTATTTTTTATTAACAAAATTCATCTATTGTTAAGATTAGAAAAAAGAAAAAGGAGACGGATGAATGGTTGAGAATCTGAGAGCTTTGCGTATTGCCCGCGGTATGAGTCAGCAGCAGCTGGCCGACGCCATCGGAGTTACTCAGCAAGCCATCCACCAGTATGAGACCGACAAGGTCGAACCCGATATAGAAAACCTCAAAAGGATCGCCGCCACACTCGATGTGAGCATAGATCATCTTGTGGGAACCGGAAACAAGAAACGCTCGGCTCTTCTCACAGTCAGCGAGAACGAGTTCAAGATGGTGGAGAAATACAGATCCCTGAACGCCTCGGACAAGAAGTACATCATCCGCCTCATCGATCTGATGCAGGATAACGAGACAAAATAAAAAGACTGAAGATCGTTTCTTCAGTCTTTTTTTTATCCGGATCTTGATATCAGACTTTTGCCACGACCGCAAAGAAGATAAGGTCCCCTTCCGAATCGTTTATCAGGCTGTGACCCTGACCCTTGGGGCAGTAGTAGCACTTACCTGCCGTTACCTCGTCTTCTCCCTCGTCCCAGAGCATCTTACCCTTGCCCTCTATGACGTAGATCACCTCGCAGTCGTCGGTGTGAGTATGGAATCCGATGGATGCGCCGGGCTCAAGTCTGCCCTTCATGATCTTGTTGTGCTCATCTGCATAGGATCTGACGTAGTATTCCTTCTCGCCGCCCTTGAATTTGGGATTACAAACTTCCTCAATCTTATTGAAATCGATTACCATAGCGGAACCTCCTGTTATTGTTCTTTGCTATCATATCCTATTCTCTTTTACGTAGCAAACGGAAAAGGTTACGGGCGCCCACTCCCGCCAGGATCACGAACACCGGAGCGTAGCAGAAAAGGTACCTGGCCCTCGCCTCGAAAAGGAGCTCGAATACAGAAAGTCCTATTACGGCAAGCACCAATACCAGGAGCTGGTCTTCGTTTATCCCGCTCTTTTTCTTATATATGGGAACGAAAAGAAGGAGGAACAATATGGAGATCCAAAGCACCTGCTTCGTGGAGATAAAGAGATTGTAGTTCTTTCCCTCGGGCTTTATAAGGGACCTCACTATCTCGCTGGCACCGTTATGGGCCCACTTGGGATCCCCGTCGAAGGAATGTCCCTCCACTGCCCAGGCAAAGGTTCCGTCTCCGTAGTTGACCATCTGCTTACGGTTCATGTGGCGCACCATTCCGTACACTCCGTATTCCTTGATCCTGTTTTGGACCTCCTTCATGTCCGCTTCGTTCCTCTCTTCAGGAGTCGCGAAGGAGGAGGAATAGTCGAAGTCCTGCTTATGGTAGACTCCGTCCCTCTCGTCGTTTAATCCCATCATGATGTAGTGGGGAAATCCCATTGCCTTATCGGGATCCAGGTTCATGTTAAGGGAAGGGACTATCAGGAGTGAATAGATAAGGATCATCACTACGCTGCCGCCTATGGCGGAAACCGCCTTAACTGCGCACTCGGAGATCTTGGTATTCCTTATAAACTTCAATGCGCCGACTATCACCACCGCTATTGTAACGATGAGAAGCTGGGGTTTTATGAGATATGAGATAACGCTTAATATTCCCATTGAGCTCCAAAGGATGATCCTCTTTATCGTCTTCTCCTCCCTTTCCTGCTTCTGGTACAAGCGAACGATAAGAAGGGGGAGTACTATTCCCGTGGCATCGGAATAGGCGACGATAAACCAGGGGGAAAGCCCGGTAAAGAGCCAGCCTGTCCAGTATGCAAAGGATGCTGTTCTGCGGCTTCCTGTTATCTCCTTAGTAATGGCATAGACAAGATAGATGGACGAAGCGTCGATCAGGCACTGGAAGAACAGGATGGAGACCTCACCGTGGGGTATACCCAGGGCACTTGATATGTTGAGGATCCCGGTGAAGATCCAGATTATCAGCAAGTTATTGGGATACCAGGAAAAATAGTCGATCCAGATCTTGTCGTAAAGGTGCGCGAACTCGCGGAAGGCCGTCTCGTTCACGACCCCGGCATCCCATCCCGAATGGAAGAATCCGCCGTAGCAAAGATAGAACTCCAAAAGGAAAAGGAGGGGCAGGGATATCCCTAAGATCTTGACCTCGTGCTTGGTAAGAAAGGCCTCCGCCTTATCTCCCGCCAAGTTATTGACGACTGCGGCAACGGTCAGTAAAGCACCGCCGATCAAAAGGAAATGGATGTTCAGCATCGGGAAGTCCTTACCCGTAAATACCTCGGTAAAAGGTGTATACCCCAGGAGGAGGATAAGGGTCCAGATAAATAAGATCTCAAATA
>DNAE01000099.1 GCA_003543635.1 Clostridiales bacterium
ATACGATGAATAATCCGCTGGTTGCGGGAAGGATCTGTGAGGGGATAAAGAACATTGTTTGAGATCAGGTATTGACCCGGCCGTTGGGGCCGGGCATATGAGGTGTACAACAAAGATATGTCCGTTGACATTTATTATTGTATAATAGACTCTGTTATCTGAAAGAAAAGGAAAAGGGATAAGATGACAGGCTTATATTTCAGCGGCACCGGGAACTCCAGGTTCGCGGCGGAGAGTTTTTGCAGGGAATTTGAAGAGGGCACTAAGGTGTACTCCATCGAAGACGGCGCTGCCGCGGAGGCGGTAAGGAGCTCCGACTTCGTGGTATTCGCATATCCGGTACAGTTCAGCACGGTCCCCAAGATCGTGAGGGATTACGTATCGGATAACGGGGATATCTGGAAGGGTAAGAAGGTGTTCGTCATTGCCACCATGGGTCTTTTCAGCGGAGACGGGGCCGGAAGCCTCGGACGTTTGCTCAAGAAGTACGGTGCGGAGGTGGTCGGAGGACTTCACCTTAAGATGCCCGACAGCATCGGCGACGAGAAGGCTCTGAAGCGTCCCTTGGAAAAGAATAAGGAACTGGTTAGGGAAGCGGAGCAGAAGATAAAGGAGTCCGTGCGCCTTCTTAAGTCAGGGCACCCTTCAAGGGAGGGGCTGGGACCCTGGTACCATATGGCGGGGCTGTTCGGACAAAGACTTTACTTCATGCATAAGACGAGGAACTATTCCTCGGGTCTCAAGATAGATAAAAACAGATGTATCGGATGCGGAAAGTGCGAGAAGCTCTGTCCCATGGGAAACATCAGGATGGACAAGGGCTCTGCTGTTCCCTCGGATCGCTGCACCATGTGTTACCGTTGCATCAGCAACTGTCCGGAACAGGCCATCACCCTTCTCGGAAAAAAGGTCGTTGAACAGAGTAAGATCGAGAAATATCTGGGGTGATCAGCGGGCTTTCTCCCGAAGCTTACCAAGGTCCGAGAAGGAGCCCTTCCCGGGCTTTACCATTCTCATAAGAGCCATCGATGCTTTTCCTGATATGCTCATTACCTGATCCTCGTATATCTGTAGTCGCAGAACTCGTCCCCCTCGGCTAGGGAGCAGGTGCGTTTGAAGGCGATCCCCCTGTAACCGGTGCTGTAGACCTGATCTATGGCGCACATCACCGGGGCTACCTCGGGGTAGCCGATCTCCATTATCTTCTCGAAGTTGGCCCAGATAAGGGAGGGGATCCCGGGGATGGACGTGAAACGCCAATACTTTTTCCGCCATATTGTTAGCACACGCTAACCAATTGCCGCCACATCTTTTTTGCCCCCGAAAAGGTGTTGACACCGTGTCAGGACGGGTTTATCATATTACTGACACGATGTCAGAATGGAGGCCCGGATATGCCAAAGGGATCACCTGAACTAGCGGCGGCTCGCAGGGAAGAGATCGTCAACGCATGCGAGAAGCTCTATCAGACCATGAGCTTCAAGGATATAACTTTAAAGGAGATCGGAAACGAGACTTCCTTCTCGAGACCCACGATCTATAACTACTTCCAAACGAAGGAGGAGATCTTCCTTTCCCTGTTCCAGCGTGAATACGAGAGGTGGAACAATGACCTTGAGAAGATCCTCGCGAGGAAGGGGAATCTTACGAGGGAAGATCTCGCCGGTAAGATAGCGGATTCCCTTTGTAAGCGCACCCAGCTGCTGAAGCTCCTTGCCATGAACACATACGACATGGAGGCAAATAGCAGGGAGGAGAACCTGGTGGCGTTTAAGGTCGCCTACGGTAATTCCATCGCCAATGTGAGAAGGATCCTGGACAGATTCGTTCCCGACATGTCTTCGGATCAGAAGGATAACCTGATCTACGTTTTCTTCCCCTTCATGTTCGGCATCTATCCGTACACGGAAGTGACCAAGAAACAGAAGGACGCCATGAAGGCGGCGGAAATAGACTTCAAGTATCAGACCATACGTAAGATCACATATAACTGCCTCATGCAGTTGCTTTAAGGAACGGAGGTGAGAGGATGAAATACGTAACTCTTGGAAACTCGGATCTTAAGGTATCCCGCATATGCATGGGATGCATGGGATTCGGCGATGCATCTAAGGGACAACACAGCTGGACCCTGGACGAGGAGTCCTCGAAGGAGATCATAAAGAGGGGACTTGATCTGGGCGTTAACTTTTTCGACACTGCGATCGCCTATCAGGGCGGTACCAGTGAGCAGTATCTCGGCAGGGCCCTTCGGGAACTTGCAAAGCGGGATGAGGTGGTGGTGGCCACTAAGTTCCTTCCCAGGACGCCCGAGGAGATAGAGGCCGGAATAAGCGGCCGGCAGCACGTGGAGGATATGATCGACAGGAGCCTTTCGAATCTCGGAATGGATCACGTGGATCTTTACATATACCACATGTGGGATTGGAACACTCCCCTTTACGACATAATGGAGGGTTTGGACCGGGCGGTGAAGGCCGGCAAGACGAGATATATCGGCATATCGAATTGTTATGCCTGGCAGCTTGCCAAGGCGAATGCCCT
>DNAE01000155.1 GCA_003543635.1 Clostridiales bacterium
CGGAGCACGGAGGCTATTCCGTATTCACGGGTGTCGGAGAGAGAAGCCGTGAGGGTAACGATCTCTGGGGTGAGATGAAGGAGTCGGGAGTCCTCGATAAGACCATAATGGTCTTCGGTCAGATGAACGAGACCTCCGGTGCCAGGATGAGAGTACCCCTTACGGGTCTTACCATGGCGGAGTACTTAAGGGACGAGAAGAAGAAGGATGTCCTTCTGTTCGTTGATAATATCTACAGATTCGTTCAGGCGGGTTCCGAGGTATCGGCTCTCCTGGGCCGTATCCCCTCCGCGGTAGGTTATCAGCCCACCCTTTCCAACGAGGTGGGTGAACTCCAGGAGAGGATCACCTCCACAAGGAACGGCGCCATCACCTCCATCCAGGCGGTATATGTTCCCGCCGACGATATCACCGACCCCGCGCCCGCCACCACCTTTGCCCACCTGGATGCCAATATCGTTCTCTCCAGATCCGTCGTTGAGCTCGGTATCTATCCCGCAGTAGATCCCCTGGAATCAAGCTCCAGGATCCTGTCGGAGGAGGTCGTGGGCAAGGAGCACTACCACGTTGCCAGAATGGTACAGGAGATACTCCAGAGATATAAGGAGCTCCAGGACATAATCGCCATCCTCGGTATGGAGGAGCTTTCCGAGGACGACAGGCTCACCGTTTCAAGAGCCAGAAAGATACAGAGATATCTTTCACAGCCCTTCTTCGTAACGGCAGACTCCACGGGTTATGCCCCCAGGTATGTCCCCGTTGAGAAGACGGTAAAAGCCTTCGGTGAGATAATCTCCGGATCCTTGGACCACATCCCCGAGCAGCACTTCTTCATGAAGGGCGACATCGACGATGTGATCGAATCCTATAAGAACGGTAAGTAAATGGCTGACAGATCAAACAACAAGATCAGGATAACTGTGGTCACGCCCTATAAGACCTTTCTCGAGGAGAAGGTTGAGTCGGTGACCCTTCCCGCACTTGACGGTGATATCGGAATAATGGCAGGACACACACCTCTGGTCCTTGCTCTTAAGCCCGGCATTGCCATGGTGAGGAACGGGGATGAGAAAAGGCATTTCACCGTATCGGAGGGTTATGCCGAGATAGGCCAGCACATGATCCTGGTGGTATGTAATTCGGCGGAATGGCCGGAGGATATTAATCTCCGCAGGATGTGCGAATCCTATAAGGACAGCAAGGAATCCCTTATGGCCGCCAATGCCATAGAGGACAAGAGAGCCAGGGATATTGCCCTTAAGGAACTGGAACAGGAGGCGGGAAGAGCCCGCGCCAGAAGGAAGCTCATCGAATCCTACGGTACCGACCATCAGAGAAACAGGCTGTCGGAACTTCGGGAAGAATACGACTGGGAATAAAAGACAAGCCGGCTCCGTGAGCCGGTTTTTTGTCAGAATCCGATACGGATATCAAGATCGAACCTTCCCACCCGGAGCACCTGTCCGCTCTTTATCTCGTAACGCCTCTCCGGAAGGAGCTTTGTGTTGTTGATCTCCGTGGAGGAATCAACGGACAGATCCGTGACGAAGAAGGTCCCGTTTATGTTCTCTATCCGTGCCTGTACGGGGGACAGGGAATCGTCGTCGATGAAGATATCGGAAAGGAATCTGTCAGATCCTATGGTGGCCTCCTCCGTATAGATGGCCTTGACCAATTCCCGGTCGCCGATTAGCCCGCGGGATCTTAATGTCATGAAGGTGATGACGGGTTCGCGCCCCTCGTCGAAAAGGACGGTGGTGCGTTTCTCCTCCGCAGCATTCGGCGCCTTATGCTCTGCTCTTGCGATATACCTCAAGGTCACCACTATACCTCCAAGAGCAAAGATCGCCGATACCGGGATAAGACCCGTGACGAAGGCAAACAGGGAAAGGATGCAAAGAAGCCCGGGGAGCATAAGATCCGATAAGGGACTGTCCTTGGAGGGAAGAGGTTTCCCTAATCCTTCACAGGTCTCCCGGAACATATCGGGATCGTTGTTTTCCACCGCATAGATCATGCTCTGTTTCTCGTCCGGGGTCGTAAGATCCGAGAAGGATTCCTGCTCCAGAAGATCCCTGATCCTTGCGCCGCCTATTCCTTTGACGGTGAGATCGTCCGGCATTATCTCCCTTTGCAGGGGGATATAGCACAGGTAAAGCCCGTGCTCCTCCGGGTCTTCGTAGATGTTATCGGGAGACAGATCCAGGAGGCTTAAGGGAAGAAGGAGATCCGTCATACGGAGAAGAGAAAGGAGAAGGTCCCCAAAAGCTTTGCGTCGTTGTGAGGTGATATGTGCCCCGCGGTCTTGAAGCTTCGAGACGGGGATGAGACCCGTGCGGTCGAAGGCAAGTTCATGTGGTGAGGTGTAGACGGGAAGGAGGCAGGGGACGATGCTGTTTTGCATGATCTCAATGGCATATTCAAATACCTGCGCATCCTTATCCGTTTTCAAGATCGCGAATTGCCCGTAGGGACCTTTCCTTATCTCCATAGTTCGTTCTCCGTTAATGTCAGCCGAAGGCGCCCGTTATCCTGCCTTCGTCGAAGACGAAGTGCATGACCTTATCCGCATAGTCCATGAGACCTTCACGGAAGATCAGGGCCAGGGCGACCAGGATAGCGATGATGATCACTACTTCTACGGTTCCCATTCCTTTTTTGTTTTTTGCCATATGGTGTCCTCCTATTGTTTGTTATATGCCAAGTGAAATAACAGCCGGTGTTGTTGCGACGAGCAGAACGCACAGGAAATCCAGGGTCATGGGGAATAAGAGTCCCAGGGATTCCCGCTCCTGTTTCTTCCTTGCGGCGTTGCGCGTCAGGTTCCAGCAGGACGATGCCTGCAGGGATAACAGATTCAATACTTCGGAAGTGCCGAGCCTCCCGTATCTTCCCACCAGGAGAAGCGCCGATTGCGCCTCCGGTATCCTTATGCGAAGGGACATCTTCTCCACTGCGTCGGAGGGGGATATCCCGGAGAGCATCATGGCCCGGAGATTCCTTATCTCCATGGTGAGGCTCCGGTTCTCGGGAAAGGCTCCGGCACAGATCTCGATGGCCTTGGGTATCTGAAGTCCCGCCTCCAGGAGCGTGCATATCAGGCACAGGAGAAGGGGGATGTCCCGCATGAGATCTTCTCTTTTGATCTGAACTTCCATCCTCACGTCGTTCATGCAGGCGATGACGGGGATAAGAGCCAGAGGGATGGCGAGAAAAAGGCTTTTTCCCGCCACGGACAATATCAGCAGCGACAGGATAAGTCCCGTCAGGAACAGCAGGGATTGCCGCCTGAGATATGCCTCGTATCCGTACTCGTTATCCGGGTACAGTTCGCTGAAAAGCTCATGCCTTGATGATATGAAGCTTGCGGGCATCACCCGTTTAACGATCCCCGTGAGGAAATGGTTACCGATCTTCCTGCGGCTTACCTTATCCTTGCCGCCCTTCTTCGCTTTTCCCCCTTCGGAGTTGCTCATGAACTTAAAAAGCAGGGCGGAGGCGATGATGGCAATGGCGAAGGCGCTCCCCAGGAGAAGGGCTCCCTTACCGGAGCTCCTGGCGGTCTCCAGGTAACCCCTGCCCATGCGGTCCAGAGCCGCAGTTATGGCAAAGGGCATGACGCACAGCATCAGCGCCTCGGCATTCTTGCCGGCGTTCTGGGCATTTATCTCGTTCCTTACCGCATTCATTTCCGATATCATCTGACAGCTGCTCCTGAGGATCGCCAGGGTATTGCTGCCCACTGCCGATGAGATCGCCAGGGCGTGGAATACCGGCGCCGTCTCGGGGAAATCCAGATTCTTGGAAAAGATATCCATGGCGTCCCTGAGATCCATATGTATCCTCAGGTCGTTCTCCAGCTCGATAAGGGGCTTTATGAGGGGGCTCCTCTTGCCGAAGGTGTGTTCTATCACGGGCCTTACCAGGGTCAGGGAACGCTCCAGGGACCAGCCGCTGCTGACGCTGGTGGTCAGTACCTGGAGAAGCACGAGGATCTCCGTCCTCAGGTGTTTATAAGACCCGGAATAGATCCTCCGTACCGACTCCCTCCAGGGGAAGAATCCCAGGATAGCGGAAAGGAATATCCGTATCTTTAATGAGTCCACAAAGAAGGAGGAGGCGAAGACCAATCCCGTTACGAACAGGGGATAGGTCCACAGGGCCTTAAGGAGGAATATGTCCCAGGAGTCCAGCTTATCCCTCATATCTTGAGATCTCTTCAAGATCTTTTGTGTCACAGTTTCTGACAAGTCCCGTACCTCCCGTATCTCTGAACAATGTTCTCAGTTTGAAATCAAGATCCCCGGACGGCAGGACCTGTGAGATCTCATCTATAAAGCGTTTCCCGTCCTTGTTCCTCGTTATGTGTATCATCAGGTCAAGACCCATGGAAAGCTGGGTGACTATGGCCTGGTAGGGCAGGGACGATCCTGCCATGACAAGGCCCGCAAGCCTTTTTAACATCTCGTAACAGGAGTTGGCATGTCCCGTGCAAAGGGATCCCCTGTGACCGCTGTTTATGGCGTGGAGCATATCCGCACTCTCCGTGCCGCGCACCTCTCCGACGATGATCCTGTCGGGCCTCATTCGCAGGGATGTCCTGATCATGGTGCCTATATTCACTTCTCCGCTGCCGTCGGGTCCCGGGAGCCTTGCTTCCATCCTGACGAGGTTTGCAATTCCCTGAAGATTAAGTTCCGCGGAGTCCTCGATGGTGATCACCCTCTCGTCCTTGGGTATGAAGGAGGAGAGCGTGTTGAGAAAGGTGGTCTTGCCGGAACCCGTACCGCCGCAAAGGAACAAAGTCTTCTTGTTCCTCACGCAATCGCATAGGAATCTGGCGGCTTCCTCGCTTATGAATCCACCCCTGATGAGGGAGACGATATCGTGGGAGATCCCCGTGAACTTCCTTATGGTAACTATGGGTCCGTCAGGCGCCACGGGGGGCAGGACCGCGTTGGCCCTCGAACCGTCGGGAAGCCTGAGATCCGAGATGGGATTGGCCTCGTTAAGGGGCCTGTTCCTGTTGGCGAAGAAGCAGGAGATACAGGTCTGAAGGGAAGAG
>DNAE01000207.1 GCA_003543635.1 Clostridiales bacterium
TGGACGCCGAACTCCTTCATCTCCTCACCCACGATCCTTCCGAAGGCCTCGATGAGGCCGGGGTTCCAGGTCTGGGCCAGGGCCGTTGCTATGGGGATGGCCGTACAGTACTGGTAGTAGTCCACGGCTCCCTCGGGGATGTTTTCCGGGAAGGGATTAACGAACTCACCCAGCATCTCTCCTCCTGCGATCCTCTTTCCGTCCTTATCCGCCATGAAGTGGGGCTGGAGACGAAGTCCCGCGGGGCCGTCCGCCAGTATGGTACGGGGTATCTTACGGGAGGGTATCTCAGGAGATTCCGCAGCCGCTCCGGGCACCACCAGGGATGCGCATCCCACGGCGCTTACCGCATTTAATTCCGCAGCGGAGTCGTAGGCTCCCACGCACAGGGTGGCAAGTTCCTTTACGGACATCTGGGCCGCGAGCTCGGCGGGTGTGGCCTTTCCCGAAAGCACGTCATCAAAGGTCAGGAATTCATCCTTCCTAGAATCCTCAACGGCAGGCCTTTCATCCGTATAGTCCACGTTCCTGCAGGGAACCGACGAGGGATCCAGGACAAACCTCAGATCCTTGGGGATAAGGTCGCTTCCTTCGCTGTTCTCCCGAAGGCCGGGATTCTTAAGTTCCTCGAACTCACTGTCGGGGGCAAAGAGATTTCTCATCTGCACCGTCTTTATATCGTCCTTGATCTCCACGGAACAGAAGGGCTCCGTGTCTCCGGCGTTATGGCCTACCCTTACCACATAGATCCCCTTTTCGAGGAGCATGGCCGCATCATCGGGGCTATAGGAAGCAAAGTTTACGAGGTCGAAGGTGATGCTTAAGACCTCCGTCTGTCCCGGGGCAAGAAGTGCGCTCTTCTTGTACGCCGCAAGCTCCTTGAAGGGCTTATCTATCCTTCCCGAGGGCGAAGACAGGTAGACCTGCACCGTTTCCTTGCCGCTCCTCTTGCCGATGTTCCTGACGCTGCACTTCACCGTCACCTCAGATCCCTTAAGCTCCGCGTCCACGGGCTCGATCTCAAAGTCGGTGTAGCCCAGGCCGTAACCGAAGTGAAATCTCGGGGTGATGCCGAAGGTGTCGAAATATCTGTAGCCGATGTAGATGCCCTCGGCATAGTATTCATCGTCGGTGTTGCCGTTATTATGGGAGAAGTCCTGCCAGCAGGGATACTGCTCGTAAGATCTCGCCCAGGTATCGGCAAGTCTTCCGGATGGATCCGTCTTTCCCAGGAGCACGTCAGCCACCACGTCGCCTCCGATATTTCCCAGCTGACTTATGTTAAGGAGCGCATTGACGCCCTCCACGCGGACGATCTCCTCGGTGTCGATGACACCGCCCACATTGAGAAGGATTATGGTCCTGGAGAACATCCGGGCAAGGATCTTCACCGTCTCCGCCTCCTGCTCCGAGAGCAGGTAGTCTCCCCTCACGTATTTCCTGTCGGAGAATTCACCGGAATCCCTGGAGATAACGAAGATGCAGGTGTCGCAATCCTCGATGTCGGTCTCGGCCTCCGTGGGGACCGGAAGAGCCGGGTTACCTATGGGGTTCGATATCATGACCATGGAGGTGGCGATGCCCAGTTCCTCGGCCTTCTTAACGCATCTTTGCCTATACTCGGCGCGGTGCTGTTCCAACACCTTGTCGTATTTGTCGAGCCAGGTGTCCGTACATACGGTGAAGCCCGCATTCTTAAGGCCCTGCTCGATATTGGTGACCGATCTGGAGTAAACGTCTCCGGAACCGGTCCCACCCTTTACGGTATGTCTGACACCGTGGCCGAAGAGAGCCACCTTACAGGGCTCTTCCAGGGGAAGGACCCCGTCGTTTTCCAGGACTACGACGCACTCCCCCGCCAGTTTTCTTACTTCCTCCTTGTGCCTGATCTCAAATCCGGTCTCCTCGGGTGTGACGGTTGCGTGGTAATCCATGGCAGTTCTCCTCTCTTAGTCGCTTATATCAAGATCAAGCGTCAGTCTTATCTCATAGTCGGGATAAAGCGCCTGTATCTCGTCAAATATCTCCTGATAATCCCTCTTGGGATCATCCGCATCGAAGTCGGTGATATAGTCCACCGATATGATCTTGGAACTCTTGTCCGCATAGAATCCGTGCACCTGCAGCACATCCTTGCGGGCTTTGATTATCCTGTAGATCTTTTCCCTCATCTCATTTACCTCGGGATCATCCGTGTTAAAGGAATAGATCCCCACGGCGGTTATGATGACGTTGCATTTCCGGTAAACGTTATGCTGGATCTTCCTGGTCATATGGTCGATCTCCCCTGCGGTCATGGAGGAATCCACCTCCACGTGAAGGGAGGCCAGGTGTCTGTCGGGGCCGTAGTTATTGACCACGAGGTCATAGACTCCCCTAACCTCTTTTATCTCCAGGGTCGCTTGCTTGATCTTCGAAGAGAGCTCCGTCTGGACCCGCTCCCCCACGATCTGGCTTATGGACTCCCTTATCATCCCGATACCGGACTTTATGATAACGAGGGATATGAGCACACCGAGGTAGGCCTCGACACTGACATGAAAGAATATGTATATGAGCGCCGCCGCCAGGGTGGTTACGGATATCACCGCATCGAAAAAGGCATCCTTTCCCGTGGCTTTCAAAGCATCGGAATTGACCTCTCGTCCCACCTTCCCCACGAACAATCCCAGGAAGAGCTTAACGCCGATGGCCACGGCAACGATGATCAAAGTCACAGTCCCGTAGTCCGGAACATCCGGGGAGATTATCTTCTTAACGGATTCGATAAGGGACGTTAAGCCCGCATAAAGGACAAGAAGGGATATGACCGCGGAGGAGATATACTCCACCCTGCCGTGGCCCATGGGATGCTCCTTGTCCGGCTTCTTGTTCGCTATCTTCGTACCGATGATGGTTATGGTGGAAGAAA
>DNAE01000041.1 GCA_003543635.1 Clostridiales bacterium
TTTTTTAGAATTATTCCAAATTGGACTTGTAAACTGATTTTCATTTTGTTATATTATCTGTACCAACAAAGTATTATTAATTCAGAAAGGAAATAAAGGCTATGAAAGATTTTGAACAGTGGGGATCATTTCAGGGACGTCTGTGGAAGGAAGAGGTAAATGTTCGCGATTTCATCCAGAACAATTACACTGAATACACAGGTGACGAATCGTTCCTTGAAGGAACAACAGAAGCAACAGACAAGCTCTGGGGAAAACTCCAGGAGCTCTTCAAGGAGGCTAGAGCTAAGGGCGGAGTCCTCGATATGGATACGGAGATCGTTTCCACTATCACATCTCACGCTCCCGGTTATCTTTGCGAGGAGGATAAGACTCTCGAGAAGATCGTCGGACTTCAGACAGACAAGCCCCTTAAGAGAGCATTCATGCCCTTCGGCGGCATCAGGATGGCTGAGCAGTCCTGTGAGACATACGGCTACACACCTTCCCCCGAGCTTCACAAAATCTTTACTGAATATCATACAACACACTCTGACGCAGTCTTCTCCGTTTACACACCCGAGATCAAGGCTGCCAGACACTCCCACATCCTTACGGGACTTCCCGATACATACGGTCGTGGACGTATCGTAGGTGACTACAGAAGAGTCGCTCTTTACGGTATCGACTTCCTTATCGAGAAGAAGCAGGAAGACCTTGCAAACTGCGGTGACGGCACAATGCTCGACGAGGTTATCCGTCAGAGAGAAGAGCTTGCAATGCAGATCAAGGCCCTGAAGCAGATGAAGGTCATGGCTCAGTCCTACGGCTACGACATCTCCGCTCCCGCTAAGAATGCTAAGGAAGCAGTTCAGTGGTTGTACTTCGGTTACCTTGCAGCCATCAAGACACAGAACGGTGCTGCAATGTCCGTTGGCCGTGTATCCACGTTCCTTGACATCTATATCGACAGAGACCTTAAGAACGGATCCCTTACAGAGAAGGAAGCTCAGGAGCTCATCGACCATTTCGTAATGAAGCTTCGTATGGTCAAGTTCGCCCGTATCCCTTCCTACAACGAGCTGTTCTCCGGTGACCCCGTATGGGCAACACTCGAGGTCGGCGGTCTCGGCTCCGACGGACGTTCCATGGTTACGAAGAACGACTATCGTTTCCTTCATACTCTTGAGAACATGGGTCCCGCACCCGAGCCCAACCTTACGATCCTCTACAGCAAGAGACTTCCCACAAACTTCAGGAAGTATGCTGCTCATATCTCCATCGTTACTTCTTCCGTACAGTACGAGAACGACGATGTCATGAGACCCGTTTGGGGTGATGACTACTCCATCTGCTGCTGCGTATCCGCTACACAGACAGGTAAGGAGATGCAGTTCTTCGGTGCACGTGCAAACCTTGCAAAGTGCCTGCTCTATGCCATCAACGGCGGTGTTGATGAGCTCGAGAAGAATCAGGTTGCTCCTGCTTACGCTCCCATCACATCCGAGTACCTTGACTATGACGAAGTAATCAAGAAGTTCGACGTCATGATGGATTGGCTCGTTGATCTCTATGTCAACTGCCTCAACCTCATCCAGTACATGCACGACAAGTACTACTATGAAGCAGCAGAGCTTGCTCTCATCGACACAAACGTACGTCGTACATTCGCAACAGGTATCGCAGGATTCTCCCACGTTATCGACTCCCTTTCCGCTATCAAGTACGCTAAGGTCAAGACGATCCGTGATGAGAACGGCATCGTTGTAGATTACGAGGTAGAGGGTGACTTCCCCAGATACGGTAACGATGATGACAGAGCTGACGAGATCGGCGTATGGCTCCTCGACACATTCATCAAGAAGGTCAAGAAGCACCACACATACAGAAATGCTGAGCCTACAACTTCCATCCTTACCATCACATCCAACGTTGTATATGGTAAGAAGACAGGTTCCACACCTAACGGCAGAAAGGCCGGCGAGCCTCTTTCTCCCGGAGCTAACCCTGCATACGGTGCAGAGAAGAACGGTCTCATTGCTTCCCTCAACTCCGTTGCAAAGATCCCTTACGTTTGGGCTCTTGACGGTATCTCCAATACTCAGACGATCAACCCCGGTGCCCTCGGCCACTCTGAGGAGGAGCAGGTTAACAACCTCGTAAGCGTAATGGACGGATACTTCGCACAGGGTGCACACCACCTCAACGTTAACGTATTCGGTACAGAGAAGCTCATCGATGCCATGGAGCATCCCGAGAAGGAAGAGTACGCAAACTTCACGATCCGTGTATCCGGATATGCTGTTAAGTTCATCGACCTTACAAAGGAGCAGCAGCGTGACGTTATCGCAAGAACATGCCACGACAGAATGTGATCTTGCTGATATAATCTAGCTTAATCGGAGCGGCTGGCCCTTCGGTCAGCCGCTTCTTATTTGGAGGAAATATGATCAAAGGATATGTTCATTCACTGGAAAGCTTCGGTTCCGTGGACGGACCCGGAGTCAGGTATATAATCTTTCTTGCAGGATGTCCCATGAGATGTCAGTTCTGCCATAATCCCGACACCTGGAATATGGCGGATGGAGATCAGTACACGGCGGACGAGCTCCTGGCAAAGGCCGTCAGGTATAAGCCCTACTGGGGAGATAACGGCGGCATCACCGTCAGCGGCGGTGAGCCCCTGCTCCAGATCGATTTCCTTCTGGACCTTTTCAAGAAGGCAAAGGATATGGGGATCAATACCTGCATCGATACTTCGGGAAGTCCCTATACCGAGGAGGAGCCCTATCATTCCAAGTTCGTTGAACTCATGAAGTACACGGATCTTGTGATGCTCGATATCAAGCATATCGATCCTGAGGGACATAAGATCCTTACTAAGAGACCTAATGACAATATCCTTGAGCTGGCCAGGACCCTTTCTGACATGGGGATCAAGATGTGGATAAGGCATGTCCTCGTGCCCGAGAGGAACGACAAGGACGAGTATCTCGTAAGGCTTCGTGAATTCATCGATACACTTAAGACTGTGGAAAAAGTCGAGGTGTTGCCGTATCATACTCTTGGAGTTCATAAGTGGAAGACCCTGGGTATTCCCTATGAGCTCGAAGGCATAGATCCTCCCACAAAGGATCGTGTGGAAAATGCCAGGAGGATCCTGGGGGCATAAGGGGTAATAATATGAGTGAAGAAAGATTCGACAACAACGGTTATGATAATGAGGACAATAACGGAAAGCAGATAACTTCCGTTAAACAGCTGGTCCTGATGATCGGTTCATTCTTCGGACTGATCTTCGCCATTGGCATCGTTTCCAAGATACCGGGAGCCGAGTGGATCCTGGGTCTTCTGGTGGCGGTGTTGTTTACGGGAGCGGGCGTCTTTGCTCTCAAGTCCACCCGCGGAGCAAGTATGCTTCCCGTGGTATTTATCGTCGTCGGTGTTCTCGTCGGAGTATTCTCCGTCATCTCGAAGTTCTTCCCGGACATGCGCAATAACATGCCCACCTGGGTGATCGGTGCCATCTTGATCGGAATAGGCGCGTTGATGATCGTCTATCCCATTGTCGCACTTATCGTGATCAAAAATAAGTATAAGGCAAGTGTGGACGCCACTTGCGTCAGGCTCGATATCCACAGAAGCTCCGGCGGATCCCATCACCGTCACACCCACACATACCGCCCCGTCTACGAGTTTACATACTCGGGAAGGAAATATACGGTCAAGGATGATTACTTTTCCACGGGACTGGGAATGAGTACCGGTGATGTCAGGGAGCTCCTGATAGATGAAGATGATCCCACGAAGTTCTATGATCTCGCGGCACTTCAGGCCAGAGCAAGGTTTCCGAACATCGCCGCCATCATCTGCATCATCCTCGGTATCATCGTGGTGATCATCGGATGATCCTGTCCATAATAGTATTTATCGTTTTCTCCAACATCGCGCTCATTGCGGATGTACTGGGAGTCTTTGATCATATAGTTCCCATAGCGGGGATCTCCTTTTTGATCTTCTCCTTTTTTGTATTCGTGCCTTCGTTCCGCTCTTTCCCCCAGAAGAAGACGAAGAAGATACAAAGGGGAGTGGTGCTCCTGGTGGGCTTCCTGGTAACCTTCATTTCTGATGTCTTGGCTCTGGGAACCTACCTTATCCTCTTCTGTAAGATAATGGGGGAAAGGGAACTTTGGAATGATGCGGTACTTGCGGAGATCATCATCGCCCTGGTGGCAGGGAACATCATCTTCTGGAACGGTATTATCCGCGTTTATATCTCGTCGAAGCAGCTGGGTTTGAAGTGGAGGGTGATCGGCATCCTTTGCGGGATGATCCCCGTCGCCCACTTCGTTGCCCTGGGAAAGATAATAGGCATCACCTCCAGGGAATATAAGGAGGAGGATGCAAGATATAAGCTCAATAAGAGCCGAGAGGCGGAGAGGGTCTGCGCCACGAAGTATCCCCTGCTCATGGTCCACGGCGTGTTCTTCAGAGACTTTAAGTTCTTTAACTATTGGGGCAGGATCCCGGATGATCTCATCGCCAACGGTGCCACGATCTACTACGGGGAACAGCAGTCTGCGGCTTCCGTCGACGAGTGCGCCAGGGAGCTCTCCGAGAAGATCAAAAAGATCGTGGAGGAGACCTCCTGCGGGAAGGTGAACATCATCGCCCACAGTAAAGGCGGTCTCGATTCCAGGTGCGCCATAGCGAAGTACGGATGCGCGCAGTATGTGGCATCCCTTACCACGGTCAATACTCCCCACAGGGGCTGCCAGTTTGCCGACTATCTCCTGGAGAAGGCCCCCGTCAAGCTCAAGGAGGCGGTGGCCGCCCAATATAACGGAGCATTGCGTAAAGTCGGCGACAAGGATCCCGACTTCATCGCCGCGGTATCGGATCTTACCTATGCGGCCTGCTCCAAGTTCAATAAGGAGTGTCCCGACAGTCCCGATGTCTACTATCAGAGCGTGGGATCAAGATCCGTAAGCGCGTCGGGCGGACGGTTCCCCCTTAATCTTTCCTATCATCTCGTTAATTATTTCGACGGTCCCAACGACGGACTCGTCGCTCTGCCGGCAATGAAATGGGGATCGGAGTTTACCGTCGTATCCCCTGCCAAGAAGAGGGGCATCACCCACGGTGACATGATCGACCTCAACCGGGAGAATATCGACGGCTTTGACGTAAGGGAGACATACGTTACCCTGGTGAGCAACCTTAAGAACAGAGGCCTATGACATATAAGAAAAGGAGAGATTCTTATGAACGAGAACACCATTAAGAACATCAAGATCGGAATGCTGGTCACCAATATCCTGACGCTTCTGGCAGGCGTTGCCTTCATCGCCTGGCCGAAGGAATCATCGGAGATGTTCGTCCGCATTATAGGCATCCTGTTCCTGGCTGCCGCGGTATTCGAGACGATCTGCTTCATCTTTGCCAAGAAGAGGGGCATATTCGACTTCATAAGCGTCTTCGTGGCGGTGGCTGCAGCGGGACTGGGCATCTGGTTCCTCGTCAACCCCTCCTGGCTCGTGGGATTCTTCGGCTACGTATTCGGTGTGGTGATAATCCTTATAGGCATCGCGAATCTTCACCAGACCATATTCATCGTGAGATACCACAGGAACATCTGGTGGGTGTCTTTACTGGTGGCATTCCTTGCCATCGCCCTGGGAGTATTCATCATCATCAATCCCTTCGGATTTGCCGACGGTCTCATGATCTGGATCGGTATCGGAATGGTGATCGAAGCCGTCTTCGGATTCTTTAATCTCCCGGCCATCAAGCATAGGGAGATCTGATAAAAAAGATAGGGGCTGTCTCATCTTTTGAGAGACAGCCCTTCTCTTTTGGCTTATGTAAAAAAACGGCAGGGGGTTACTGCGGTTAGCTATTGCTAACCAATATTATATATATAATTTTTCTCGTGTCAATAATGAATATTGGAAATATCACTGATATAATCATTTGAAGAAAAAACGGAAGAGGTGGATCCCATGGAATTAACATATCTCGGTCATTCATGCTTTAAGATGGTAAGAGATTCATTTGCGATCATCCTTGATCCCTATAAGACCGGTTCGGTCCCCGGATATGCCCCCTTAAAGGAGCATGCCAATCAGGTGGTCCCCTCCCACAGGCACCCGGATCACTTCGGCCTCAAAGAGGTGAAACTCTCTTCCACCCGTGCCGACACACCCTTTATGGTCAACATCATCCCCACCTTCCACGACGAAGAGGAGGGCAGGTTAAGGGGCCCCAACAATATCATCATCATAAATGTGGCGGGTCTTAAGATCATTCACATGGGCGATATCGGATGCATGTTGGACGACGAGGAACTGGAGGTCCTCAAGGATTGCGACATTCTCCTGATCCCCGTGGGCGGTTACTATACCATCGATGCAAAGACCGCCAAGGAATACGTGGATAAGCTCAACCCCAAGGTCACGATCCCCATGCACTACAGGGGTGATAACTTCGGGTATAAGGAGATAGAAAAGGTGGACGGCTTCCTTGAGCTCTTCCCCGAAGACGAGGTCAAGTTCATGGATTCCACCGTGGTATTCGATAAGGTGCCGGATGTGCACGAAGTAGTTGTAATGAAACCTCTTAAGGTCTAAAGGAAGGTAATATATGTTCAAGATCGGTTTTGACAGTGACAAGTATGCGGCTCTCCAGTCCCAGAAGATCAGGGACAGGATAGAGAATTTCGGAGGAAAGCTCTATCTTGAGTTCGGAGGGAAGCTCTTCGACGATTACCATGCTTCCAGGGTCCTTCCCGGATTCGAGCCGGACAGCAAGGTAAAGATGCTCAAGCAGCTCAAGGAAGATGCGGAGATCGTCATTGTCATCAACGCCGACGCCATCGAGAAGAGCAAGAGAAGGGGAGATCTGGGCATCACCTATGACCAGGACGTCTTAAGGCTCATTGATGCC
Source organism: Clostridiales bacterium (assembly GCA_003543635.1). GTDB lineage: Bacteria > Bacillota > Clostridia > Saccharofermentanales > Saccharofermentanaceae > Saccharofermentans. Next base: position 6,925 of record DNAE01000041.1, read on the forward strand.
TTTACGGAGATCGGACTTTACGTGGGAAGCGTATGCATCACCCAGTACACGGGACAGCCCCTGGCGGAGAAGTTCGAGAAGAGGCTCCATCAGCTGGGAGTTAAGGTGTTCAAGCACTATCCCATCGAAGGCTATCCCTCCAATATCCCCCTCATCGTAAGTGATGACGGATACGGAAAGAACGACTATATCGAGACCACCCATTCCCTTGTGGTGGTAACAGCTCCCGGACCCGGATCCGGAAAGATGGCCACCTGCCTTTCCCAGCTCTACCA
>DNAE01000215.1:0-2049 GCA_003543635.1 Clostridiales bacterium
AGAACTTGACTTCCACGCCGTAGAGAAGCGTATCGTCGTTGGCGGTACCCGGAGCTATCTTATCCAGGGCGTAGATCATCTCCACGATACCGTCCAGGATACGCTTGGGAAGTACAAGGCTCAGGTCACCCGGGGTTGCCGCAAGGGTCGGTCTCACGGTGGACTCCGCAATCCTCTGCTCATTGGATCTTCTTCCCCTCATGAGATCTCCGAATCTCTGTACGATGACGCCTCCTCCCAGCATATTCGAGAGTTTTGCAATGGATTCTCCGTATCCGTTACTGTCCTTGAAGGGCTCGGAGAAATGCTTTGCCACAAGGAGCGCGAAATTCGTATTATCGGACTGGAGCTCCGGGGAATCGAAGCTGTGTCCGTTTACCGTAACTATACCGTTCGTATTCTCGTTTACCACGTAACCGTGGGGGTTCATGCAGAAGGTCCTCACCTTATCCTCGAACTTCTCGGTCCTGTATACGATCTTCGACTCGTAAAGTTCCTCGGTGAGATGGGAGAAAACAACTGCGGGGAGCTCCACACGCACTCCGATATCCACCCTGTTGGAATAGGTCTCGATATCGAGGTTGGAGCAGACCTTCTCGATCCATTTGCTGCCGCTCCTGCCCACGGAAACGATGCACTTGGAGCAGGTATATTCCCTGTCGGGAAGGATCACGCGGTATCCGTCATCCTCGACCTTCAGATCCTCCACGTGGCTCTCAAAATAGAAATCCACCTTGTCCGACAACTCGGCGAAAAGGTGCCCGAGCACCTCGTAGTTCTTATCGGTACCCAGGTGTCTTACCGAGGCATCCAGGAGCTGGAGCTTATTCTCCAGACATATCTTCTTGAATCTGGTTCCCGCGGTGGAGTAGAGCTTCGTCCCCTCTCCCCCGTTGGCCATGTTGATCTCGTCAACATACTTCATGAGTTCCAGGGCGGTCTCCTTGCCGATGTGCTCGTATAATGTTCCGCCGAAGTCGTTGGTGATGTTGTATTTACCGTCGGAGAATGCCCCGGCGCCTCCGAATCCGCGCATGATGGCACAGGACTTGCAGTTTATACAGGACTTGATCTTCTTGCCGTCGATGGGACACTTCCTGTCCTCCAGTTTCTTACCCGCTTCAAAAACGGCTACCTTGAGTTCCGGAGAAAGCTTCATAAGCTCATAGGCGGAGAATATACCTCCGGGGCCTGCTCCGATCACGATAACGTCATAATCCTTCATAAGACTGTCCTTCTTCCTGCATGATAAAAGGTGCGGTTGCCCGCACCCTTTATTTTAGCATATCAAACGATGTTTTAATATCAATCCTCCTGCTGATCGAGCACCGTCTTGGACAATACCGTAACGGGTACCTCGTAGCTGGAGAAAGCGTTATCTATAAGTTTGTCTGAAGGCTTCTTCGAGATGAGACTCACAACGGGAACGATGATGAATCCCGCGAGCATAGCAAAGGCACCGCAGTTGATGGGTGACTGCAACAGCGTGGGGAAGCTTCCCCTGAAGAGCATGTTAAGCACCATAAGGACGGAACCGAACACGAAGCATACCCAGCAGGATGCCTTTGTCGTCCTCTTCCAGTAGAGGCTGTAAAGGAAGGGTGCCAGGAAAGCTCCGGCAAGAGCACCCCAGGAAACACCCATGAGCTGGGCGATAAATGTTACCGTGCTCTTATACTGGATAAGGGCGATAAATGCGGAGATGGCGATGAATACCACCACGAGGATCCTGATGCATACCATCTTGGATGTCTCCTTCATCTTCTTGACGACGACTCCGTCGATGAAGTCCAGGGTCAATGTGGAAGAAGACGTCAATACAAGGGACGAGAGGGTCGACATGGAAGCCGAGAGCACAAGGATGACCACCACGGCGATCAGGAAATCGGGAAGGCTCGCGAGCATGGCGGGGATGATGGAATCGAATCCCTTCTCCGCAACCTCATCCGAGGTAAGGAAGATCCTTCCGAATCCGCCGAGGAAGTAGCAGCCGCCCGCCACGATAACCGCAAATACGGTGGAGATGATCGTTCCCTTCTTGATGGCATC
>DNAE01000215.1:2107-6638 GCA_003543635.1 Clostridiales bacterium
AACTTCTGCACCATCTGGGGAAGTCCCCAGGTACCGAGGGATGTGAGGATAACGACTCCCAGGAGCTCCAGGGGCGCGGGGCCGAAGAAGGATGCAAAGGCACCGGGGAAATCACCCTCCACATTTGCAAGTTCGATGACGGAACCCATGAGTCCGCCGTTTATGTTAAGCACTGCAAGTATCACTGCAGTGATACCGATGAGCATTATTATACCCTGGATGAAATCGTTGATGGCCGTGGCAAAATATCCGCCGGCGATAACATAGATACCCGTAAGAACGGCCATGGCGATGATACAGATACTGTAGTCAACATGGAACGCCATCTCGAACAGTCTCGACAGACCGTTATAGAGGGATGCCGTATAGGGGATCAGGAAGATGAATATGATCATGGAAGACCCGATCCTTAAGGACTTGGACTCGAACCTCTGGGCAAAGAACTCCGGCATGGTCCTGCTCTGGAGCTTGTGGGTCATGAGCCTTGTCCTTCTGCCGAGGATGACCCAGGCAAGGAGCGAACCGATAACCGCGTTTCCGAGTCCGATCCAGGTGGATGCCAGACCAAACTTCCATCCGAACTGACCCGCATATCCTATGAATATGACCGCGGAGAAATAACTTGTTCCGTATGCGAATGCCGTGAGCCAGGGACCTACGCTCCTTCCGCCCAAGACAAAGCCGTCAACACTCTTGGCTTTCTTGCGGCTCATGATACCAACGGCAATGAGCACGGCAAAAAAGACCACCATCATTCCGATCTTTATTAGCATATAAGATCCTCACCCTCATAAAGAATACGAGACTGTCACCTATCGACAGCCTCGTATAATTTAGCACAGTAAAGTGATAATGACAACGAGAAAATCAGTCTTCTTTCGCCACCTCGTAAATGATATCCACACACCTGTCGATACCTATCTTTCCGCTGTTGAGGCAGAGGTCGTAATTGGGTGCGAATCCCCACTGGAGATCAGTGAAATGCTTGTGGTTGGCAGCCCTCTTCTTATCCTTGTCGGTAAGTCTCTTCTCGGGCTTGTTCTCGCTCTCGCCGTAGAGTTTTACGATCCTCTCGGAACGGAATTTCATGTCCGCATAGATAAAGACGTTCAAGACACCTTCCCTCTCCTTCAGGATATAGTCGGCGCTCCTGCCCACGATAACGCAGGGCTTTCCGCTGTCTGCTATGTTGCAGATTATCCTGCGCTGAACGGTCCAGAGGTAATCATGTGTCGTCATGCCGTTCATGATCCCGGGGATCCCCTGGTTCTCGAATCCGTAGGAGAATACCGTCCTTCCGGGAGCCTCCTCCCCTTTGCTGGCGACGAATTCCTTGGAAAAACCCGTCTCCAGAGCGACGTTCTCGATAATCTCCTTATCGTAGTAGTCGTAACCCAGTTTCTGGGCAAGTGCCTTGGCGATAGTCCTTCCGCCTGATCCGAACTGACGGCTTACGGTAATAATAGTCTTAGCCATGAGATCTCACCTCCTGTTCCTGATAGTTATATTTTACTTCAAACAGAAGGCAAAAATAATATATTTTTGTTAATTATCGAAAAGCGTGTAGTACTGAAGATCGAAGTACTTATCGACGGCTTCGCACCTCTCACCGAATCCGTGCCAGTTGCCTTCCCTGTCCCTATAACCGGAGATGTTGATGACAGGCACTTCCTCCCTGATACCGGCGATATAGGAATAGTAGGAGGAAGGCGCTATGCCCGCTGCCTCCATTACGTCCAGGGAAAGGTAGTTAAGGCTCGTGATACGGTCTTCCCTTGCGAGGAGATCTTCCGGCATATCGTAGTTGGTCCAGAGAAGATAGGGCACCATCCACTTATTGCCTCCGGTTCCCATGTCGCCAGGGATATCGATGTTGGGCTGGTGATCTCCGAAGATGAGGAGCGTATACTTTTCGTCCTGCTCCGACAGGTATCCGATAAGGTATTCCAAGGCCTTGTCGCTCTCGTTAACAAGGGAGAGGAACGTATTTACCGCCTTGCCGTAGTCTCCGCCGAGGGTCGTATAATCCTTGACCGGGAAATTGGCATAGGACGTGGTATAACCGCCGTGGTTCTGCATGGTTACAAGGAATGTGAAGGTCTTCTCGGCAGAGGAGCTTTCAAGTACCTGAACCAGGTTCTCGTAAGCGCATCTGTCGGAGACATATTCCCTGATGAGGTCACTTTCCGTGTAATTGAAATCTTCGACGAACATGTAGTCGTCGAATCCGATCAAGGGATAAACGGTGGTACGGGACCACCCTCCCGGAAGGTACGGATGCATGGCAAGGGTGCTGTATCCGCAGGATCTCAAATAGTTCGGCAGAGAATAGGTCTCGGAATTGACATACATGGAATAGGGGATGGCTCCGTCGGGAAGCTGAGCCGTGGTGACGCCTGTCAGGAACTCAAACTCGGAGTTGGGGGTCCTGCCGCCGTAAACGGAGCAGTATGCATAACCCTTAACAGCATTCTCACTCAAGGAATTCCAGAAGGGCATGGGATCCTCAAAGGACTCCAGAGCCCCGGAAGCCGTATAGATCGAGAGATCCGAATAGGATTCGTTCATTATGACGATGATATTGGAGCTGTCCGATATATCACAGGTATCCCCCGCATTGGCAAGGGCCGCCATGCTTTCCTTGTCATACCCCTCGGGCTTATCGATCTTCAAGGATTGCGCCATTACGGCGAAGTTGGTGACAAAGCCGTTATAGTGTGTTCCCTCGTCCGCCCACATCATAACCGTTCTGAAGGAGGCTATCTCCTCGGTGACATGGAATACTCCGACGGTGAAGAGCACTGCAACCGCCACCGTTACCGCCTCCCTGAGATACCACTTCTCGACGGGCTTATTGATCTTGATCCTGACCATGGCGGCAACGTAAAGGAAAAAGGGCAATACGAGGAACGCCAGGGGATGTATCAAGGGGAAATGGTAATTGCCGACAACACTGAAGGCCGTCTTGGCCCCGTAAAAATCCGGAGGTATGAACTCGCTTCCCCTCAATGTATATACGTAGTAGTCCGCCAGCGTAAAGAGCATGGGGAAATATGCGGCCATGAAGGACGCATAATTGGGAGCTATAAAGAGTGCTCTGAATATGAAATAGATAGCTATGACGAGGATCAGTTCCACCTGGAACCTGAAGCTGTCGTGGCTTATGAGGAACTTGATGACCGAATGGTACCCCGCATAGAATTCGTGGCCGTACATGGTTATCAGATGATCGAAATAGATCGCCAGGAACGCCGCGGACAAAGGGAAAACAAGATCAGGGATAAGGGATGTCTTGAAGTTCAATTCATATCTGGGTATAAGGAGAACACCCAGCATTAAATAGACTGCAGCCGTCTCGGGATAATGCAAAACCGAGTAGGTTATACCGAACAGCAGTGCTGCTCCGATTATCAAATAAAAAACTATATCTGACTTGGTCTTCCCTATTGTTATTCTCATACGCCCGATATTTTACTTTAAAAAAAATCAATAAACAACCACAGGAATTCTTTACAAAAAACGGTCAAGGTTAGTATAATATCTACCGAATTTATAGACATTAAGGAGGCTCATATGGCTATCAGAGTCGGAATCATTGGATACGGCAACCTGGCAAAGGGTGTCGAGAGCGAGATCAGAAAAAACAGCGACATGGAACTCAAGGGCATCTTCACAAGAAGAGATCCCTCCACCGTCAAGACAAGGACCGAGGGAGTTCCCGTATATTCTTCAAACGACATCATAAGCAAGAAGGACGACTTCGACGTTTGTATCATCTGCGGAGGTTCCGCAACGGATCTGCCCGAGCAGACAAAGGAATATGCTAAGTACTTTAACGTAATCGACAGCTTCGATACCCACGCAAAGATCCCCGAGCACTTTGCAAACGTTGATGCATCAGCTAAGTCCGGTAACAAGATCGCGATCATCTCCGTAGGTTGGGATCCCGGAATGTTCTCCCTCACAAGACTCTATGCAAATTCCATCCTCCCCGAGGGCAAGGATTATACCTTCTGGGGCAAGGGTGTTTCCCAGGGTCACTCCGACGCCATCAGAAGAGTCCCCGGCGTAAAGAACGGCAAGCAGTACACGATCCCCGTGGAGGCCGCACTTGAGGCAGTTAGATCCGGTGCCAATCCCGAGCTCACCACCCGTCAGAAGCACCTCAGGGAATGCTTCGTAGTAGCCGAAGAGGGCGCCGACAAGGAGAAGATCGAGAAGACCATCAAGGAGATGCCCAACTACTTCGCAGACTACGATACGACAGTCCACTTCATCAGCGAAGAGGAATTCATCCGCGACCACTCCAGGATCAACCACGGCGGATTCGTCTTCAGAAGCGGCACAACGGGCTTCGACAACGAGAACAAGCACATCATCGAGTACTCCCTGAAGCTTGATTCCAACCCCGAGTTCACGGCTTCCGTACTCATCGCATACGCAAGGGCTGCTTACCGCCTCAACAAGGAAGGTCAGTCAGGATGCAAGACGGTATTCGATATCGCTCCTGCCCTCCTGTCACCCATGAGCC
>DNAE01000122.1 GCA_003543635.1 Clostridiales bacterium
GCCGTTCCGGGTTCCTTGTTGCCGGAATAGGTTATGGTATAATCCGTATCCTTAGCCAGGACGCGGGTCTTATACTTGACCGTGGGCTCGGGTGTTATAACCTGTCCGCTCCAGGTATAGGCGGAAACGGAGGATACCGTGAAATCCGAGGTCTCGATGGATCTGGGAAGGACTTTAAATGTCGTGGACCTTGAACCCGTATAGTTGCCGTTACCCGTTATGGTAACAGTGGCCGTTCCCGCTTCCGTATTTCCCGTTATGACAACGGAGTAGTCGTCAGCTTTGGTGAGAGTCACGGAGCCGTACTTTATCGTAAGATCCGGAACGGGAGGCGTCAATGGATCGTACACCTGATCCGGGATCGCCGCCACCGTTATATCCGAAGAGGATAAGGTCTTCCTGGCGATGGTGAAGTTCTTGGATGTGACTCCGGTATAGTTGCCCTTACCGGTTATGGTGACGGATCCGGTTCCCGATTCGGTGTTGTTGGAATAGGAATAGTCGAAATCCGTCCCGGCTATCAGGGTCCTTGAATTGACCGTGACGGCAGGCGTCGGCTTGATCGCGCTTCCCGTATAGGTATAGCTTGCCATGGAACCCACCGATGAGTAGGTTATGGCCCTGGGCTCGATATCGAAATATATGGTCTTACTTCCCTGATAGTAGGAACCCTTACCCGTTATGGTGACGGATCCGGTTCCCGCATCGATATTGGTGCCGTAGGTCACCGTGTAGTTGGAAGTCGTCAAGGTGTCGGAGCCGTAGGTCACGCTCACGGAGGGCTTCAGCTGTGCACCGGTATATGTCATGGAGGATATATCGGAGACCGTTGCATTGGCGATATCCCTCTTGGAGATGGTAAAGTAAGTGTTCCTTGTTCCCGTATAGTTTCCGGTTCCCGTGAGGACCAGCTTTGCGGAGGTTCCGGGATTCACGTTGGAAACGAAGGAATATGTATAGTCGGTACCCTCATGCATCTCCACGCCGTTGTTGTAAACGGTGAAGGAAGGCGTTATGGCAGAGCCCGTATATTCGAAGGACGATCCTTCAAAGGATACGGTTATTCCGGAATTGCTCATGGGCATGGGCTTTCCCGTAACCGTCATGGTACAGGTGGAAGTCTTACCCGCAATGGAGGATGTGGCCGTCAAAGTGGCGGTACCCACTCCGTTGATCCTGTAGGAGTCCCCCTCGATGGAGGCGATGGAGCTGTCACTGGTGGTCCAGGTCACGTCCGCATTCGTAAGATATGCACCCCCCAGACTGCTGTATGGATAGGAAAATGTTTCTCCGGAACTCCAGCTTCCGCTCATATAGAGGATCGTCGGCGCACTACCGACGGAGGCAAGGGTATTTACCTCGGGAAGAGAGCCTGTGGCACCCACGTAACCGGTGTAATCGTTACCGTAATACCTCTGGGACGAGGGTACCGTAAGATAGGAAGCAAGATACATATTTCCCGTATCCAGGCTCATGGAGATGGTATGGGTATCGTCATCCGCGGCCGTCGCAGTATTATTCGCGCTTACCGTCGTGGAGAACTCCTGGACCCAGTAGTGGGTATTTCCCACCACAACATGTCCGATACCGATGGCCTTCCAGCCCGATCCCAGCATATTTCTTCTGTGACCCTGACCGGAGTATCCGTAGTCGGCCTCCTGCCAGCTCTTGAAGGCCTTCTCTGCAGTCTCCTGACCCGCGGCGATATTCTCACCGCTGCTCGATGCGCCGTTATATGTTATGGAAGTACATGCAGATCCGTCGGGTCTTGTATGGGCGAACCTCATGGCGATCTCGTAGGCCCTCTGCATGGCGATCCTCTCGAGATTATAATCGTAGGTGAGATCATCCAGCTGTCCCACAAGGCTCACGGTACTTCCGTCCTGACCCTTATATACCGCATCGTCGCTTTTACGCCACTTGTTGATCATGGAGAGCATGGATCTTGCCTCCGTCTGACCACAGGTATATTCGTAGGTAAAGGTCGCCGTGGCGGCAAATACATTCGTACCGAAGATGATGAGCGCTATGGCAAGCGACCCCATTGCGGTGATAAGACCTGCTATTCCTTTTCTACCCGACATAAAGACACCCCCCGTCTTTTTGATCACGCCAGTCCGAACAACACTCCGAATCCGAGATAGCTCAGCGTTCCCATGATGACGCCCGCCAGGAGGACTCCCAGCATGACGGCTGTAACGCTTGTCTTGAAATCCATATCAAGGATGGATGCGGCAAGGGTTCCCGTCCAGGCACCCGTTCCGGGGAGCGGAATGCCCACGAACAGGAGAAGCGCCATGAAGAGGCCCTTGTTTCCCGCCTTAGCCTTGAGCTTCTCTCCTCCCTTGTGGCCCTTTTCAAGGCAAAAGGAGAAGAATCTTCCTATGAACTTCTTATCTGCTCCCCACTCCAGCACCTTCCTGGCGAAAAAGAAGATGACGGGTACCGGGAGCATATTTCCGACAACGCAGATGGGAAACGCATAGTACATGGGGAGTTGAAATCCCGCAGCATATATGAGGGCTCCCCTCAGTTCCACGAGGGGGACCATGGAAATGAAAAATATCAATAAATAATGGATCATGACAGACCTTCCTGATTTTATTTTTATTAATTATATAATGTGTGATGCGACTTGTCATCTTTGTGTTATCATTATGTTTGATACAAAAAAACGAGAAAAGAAGGATTTATTTCCATGAGAAAGATCAAGGCACTTATCGCCCTTATGGCATTGACGATCACATCCCTGGCCCTTTGCGGCTGTATTAAATACCAGTCCCCGGAGGACTTTCAGCCCTCCCTCCCCGAAGGCACCCTCACGGGCCTTCACCATGTGGAGATCGAGATCCAGGATTACGGGACCATAAGCCTCGAGCTCGACGCGGACCAGGCTCCCAGGACCGTCACCAACTTCATCGATCTGGCACAGAGCGGCTTTTATAACGGCCTCACCTTCCACAGGATCATAAACGGATTCATGATGCAGGGCGGCGATCCCGAGGGAACGGGAATGGGCGGTTCCGGCACGGAGATCATCGGTGAATTCTCCGCCAACGGCTACACGAATGATATCTCCCACGTGAGGGGCGTCATCTCCATGGCAAGGAACGGCCAGTCCTATAACAGCGCCTCCTCCCAGTTCTTCATCGTCCATCAGGATGCCACATACCTGGACGGACAGTATGCGGCCTTCGGACACGTTACGGACGGAATGGACATTGTGGACCAGATCTGCGAGAACACTCCCGTAAC
>DNAE01000064.1 GCA_003543635.1 Clostridiales bacterium
CCTGTGGCACGTTCACAGGCAAGTAATCTGATGTTATGCTTGAGATCTCTTAGATCACATAATCGTCGGAGGTGGGTTCCTCGTATGTGTCTACTATATCCTGGAGAGTTATTCCTTCAAGGTAGTCGTTGATGACTTTATTGAGTCCCTGCCAGATGGGAAGGGTGGGACAGATGTCCTTTCTGTCGCATCTGACGGTATCCGTCGTAAGGCAGGAGACCGGAGCAAGGGAACCCTCGGTGAGGCGGAGTATCATGCCCACCGTTATGTCCTTGGGATCCCTGCCGAGGCTGTAGCCTCCCTGGAAGCCCCTGTTGGTGATGAGAAGATCGGTCTTATTGAGGACGGGAACGATCTGCTCGAGATATTTCTTGGAAATGGATTGTCTGTCAGCTATGGTCTTCAAAGCGATATATCCCTCGTCCTTGTGGACGGCGAGATCGATCAGCATCCTTAAAGCATATCTTCCCTTGGTAGAGATCTTCATGTCCATCCTCCGTTGCTTTTTCTCTATAATACTACTAAGTTAGTAGGTTTTCAAGAAAATCAGGTAACGAACTCCATGGCAAGGTACCAGCCCTTGAAGGTGAGGAAGGATAAGAATAGGAGCGCGATAAGCAGGGGGATCTTCACCGTTTTTGGTTTAAGATCCGTCAAAAGGTCGCTCCAGCCGAGGACGGGAACGAGGCTTCCGATCAGGTATCTGGGGATGGAGATGAGCCTGACGGAAATGGGTATGATGAGGAAGATGGCGCAAAGGGTCGCCTCCTCGTATCTCTTCTTGACGATGAGATAGAACACCGCGAAGAATCCCAGGATGGTCCAGCATGCGAAGTAGAATTTCGCATCGTAGATGTGGCTTAAGGCATCGATCATCTCCCGGAAGAAGTTATAGTCGGTGGTCTCGTTCCAGGCTCTCTGGATATGTACGAAGGCAAGTCCGTCCCCCGTCAGTTTGTAAAGGTAGAACATGTAGGCAAAAAGGCCCGCCGGAACAAGGCTTGTCCCCAGGATGAGGTCCGCATTGCCGAAGAGCTTTTTAAGGTAACCCGTAACGTTCTTTTTCCCGTCCCCGTTCTCCAGGTATTCCCTAATGCTCATGACAAAGGGGGCGAACACCAGGAAGACGCCGATATTTCTGGTGGCACTTGCAAGAAGGCCGAAAAGTCCCATGAGAAGATACTTCTTTTCGTTCATGAAATAGAGGAAAAGGGCTGCAAAGAGCAGGAACATGGACTCGGTATACATGGAGGAGAAGTAGAAGGTGTAGGGCCCGAAGTTAAACAGATAAACGGTTATGAGGGCGCAGGCAAGGTTCTCCCGGGTCTTCATTATGTATTTGACGATGAAGAACTGGGCCACCATGAAAAGTATTGAATTGAACACCGGGATAAAGAGGATGTATTCGATCCTTATCACCTTGTGCAGGTATCTGTAGAAAAGGGGCATAAGCGGGAAGAAGGCCCAGTTGGCGGCGTCGCCGGCGTCGTGCCCGAAGGGGGAGGGGAGATAGCCCTCCTGGATGGTGAAAAGATACCAGGTGGAATCGAACCTGTTCATGTCCCGGAGGAAGGTCTCCAAGGAGATCCCTCCGTTAAACTTTCCGTGTATGAGGATCAGGATCAAACGGGAGATCAGGAACGAACCGAGGATCAGAAAGATGATCGACCTGTTATCAAGGTTCCTTCTCTTAAGAAGATCACGCGGCATTAACGGTAACCTCCTTAAGCATTATGAGATCGTGGGATCCCGAGGAGATCCTTATGGTTATGAGGTTATCCTCGGGGGAAGCATTTCTGTTAAGGGATATGGGGATCTCCACCACGCTGTCACCACGGCTGTCGGGAACGAACTGTTCCGAGAAGGAGCATCCGGTCACGGATACATCGATAAGCTCATCTATCTCGGAGGGGGCGAATTCCATAGTCACCACGTAATCGCCCTGAGGTATGGAGTCAAGATAGATGACCGTAAGGTCGGGCTCTATAAGGCAACCCTCGCCGGAGGCATCCCTTCTGCCCCTGTCTATCTTCTTGAGGTCCGAGCTCTGATCGTCGAAGGTGATGGTCTGTCCTATGGTGCAGTCGTATCCGTCCTGCCCGGGCCACCTCTTGCTGGTCTTGTCTATGTAGTAGAGCCTGTACTCGTTGGAGATGTTGGGTTTAAGGCTCAGGAACAGGACGATAAGATAGAGCACTATCAGTATCGCCGCAAGTATCAGCTTTATAGCAGAAAGTGTTTTTGAACCGTCTTCTTCCATAATCTGGAAGTATTATATTTTTGCCCGTAACGGATTGTCAAACCGAAAGGGGGTGTTATAAAATTATCTTGGTATTTTGGAGGGATGATGAGAGAGCAAAAGACACTCGTGAATAAGGGAGCTTCCGGGATAGATCTGTCCTACGGTACTTATTATGCCGTTTGCCTGGTTTATCTGATGCTTCCCGTCCTTATCTTCATCCTGGGATGGATAAGGCCCCTCATCTCGATCCCCTGTTGTCTTGCCCTTTCCTTTGTGACATTCCTTTCCATAAGGAGCTGCCGCAGGGACGAGGAAGGGAAGACGCTTCCGGACGGCTTTAAGACTACAGTCACCTTTATTGTCGTCCTGGCGGTATTTGCAATACTCATCACCTTGATAAGCAACATAGGCGAATTCGTCTGGGGAACCACGGATCACGCCTACAGGAAGGCCATCTTCAGTGATCTGGTGCACTATGACTGGCCCGTATACTACGACCTCACCGCCCAGAGCAACCCGGAGATCAACGCCATGCTCCCCGACGAGACGGTGTTCTTCTCCTACTATATCTCCTTCTGGATGGTTCCCGCCCTTATGGGAAAGCTCCTGGGTTTTGCCGCGGGCAACATAGCCCTGGTGATCTGGTCAGCCTTCGGCATATTCCTGATCCTGACCGGAATGACCATGATAGTTAAAAAGAGTTCCTACGCCGTTATCTTCACCTTCGTCTTCTTCTGCGGATTCGATTATCTGCCCTATCTCTACTACCAGAGCGTGGGCCCCGCCGAATGGATGTGGCTGGAGGGCTGGACCCGCCATATCGTTTACATAGGCAACATGAATAACCTGCTGAACGTTTACAACCAGTGCATCCCGTGCTGGCTCATCGTGGTCCTCTTCCTCCTCATGAGGAACAGAAGATCCGCTGGGCTCCTGGGATCTCTCATGTTCCCCTATTCCCCCTGGGCCACCATCGGGATCCTTCCCGTTGCCGCATACTATGCCTTCAGGAAAGGCTTCAAGGCAAGGAATTTCTTTACCGCCGAAAACATCTTATCCCCCCTGATACTGGCGGGGCTGTTCATACCCTTATATCTTGCCAACTCCAACGCCACATCGGTCAAGGGTACGACCGTGGGATTTTACGGAAGCATCGGCGCCTTTGCCGTCGCCTTCCTCCTGACGGTGGCTGTCGAGATATTGCCTGCCTTTATCCTGCTCTTTAAGGACCGCAGGAAGGACCCCTTGTTCTGGGTGGTCATAATAACCCTGTTGATATTGCCCTTCTATAAGATATCCGGACAGAACGACCTCACCATGAGGGGATCCATGCCGGAGTTCTTCGTGCTGACGATCTTCCTTGCCGCCACCATAGCGAGGGTGTTCGAAGAGAAAAAGAACGATAAGAGCAAGGCGGACCTTAAGGGCACCCTTAAGACCGTCGGAGGATTTGTCATGCTGCTCGCCATGTCCATGGTGGCATTCCAGATGCTCCTTCTCACGGTGGTATGTACCTTTGACGGTTCCCGAAGACCCAACGACGACATAGGATCCCTGGGGGATATCAGGACTCCCTCCTATGTGGAGACCATAGATAAGCAGTTCTTCGTATATGATTACGAGGACTCCTTCTTCTGCAAATATCTGGCGAGGGAACAGAGATGAAGTGGTTATTCAAGACATTCGATATAAGATACGGGACCTTCTTCACGGCCTCGATGATCTATATCTGCCTGCCCGTTATGATATTCTTCATCTTCTTCCTGAAGCTTTTCTGGGCGGTCACCCTGCCTTTGATCCTTGCGGCCATGATATGGCTGGCGGCAAAGGACGTCAGGGAGGATCAGAGGAAAATATCGGTGTCCTGCGGGAAAGTGATCATCTCCGTGCTCTTCGTGGGGGTATGGGTCCTGTTTTCCGGAATAGGGGAGTTCTCCTGGGTCACCTCCGACCACACGGTAAGGGCCGCAACCCTTAACGATCTGGTGCAGTACGACTGGCCGGTATTCTACGATCTTTCAAAACAGAGCAATCCCGCGGTAAGGGAGGCCCTTAACGGGGAAACGGTGGCCTTTGCCTACTATTTCACCTTCTGGCTCGTGCCCGCACTCGCGGGAAAGATAACTGGAAGCATCCTCGTTGCCAGGGTGGCTTTGCTCCTCTGGTCCGCAGCAGGTATCTTTCTTATCCTCACGGGTATCGACATGATCAGGGAAAGATCCTCCTTCACGGGCCTTTTCCTCTTCTTCATCTTCGGAGGATTCGACATTATCCCTTCTGTGGCAAATATCATCAATTACGGTTCCACCTCCTGGGAGGGATGGAACCGGGAGCTTTTTATCCACGGGAATTTCTATCAGACCATGAACGTATTCCACCAATCCATCCCCGGATGGCTCGTGGTGTGTCTCCTCCTGACCCTTCGGAATAACAGGTTCGTGGGAATGGTATCGTCCCTGATCTTCGCATATTCCCCCTGGGCCACCATAGGCCTTCTCCCCATCGCGGTGGAGCGCCTCCTGGATCCTTCCATGAGGGATAAGGACAGGAAGAAGGATCTTAAGAACATCTTCGGTATCGGAAATCTTCTCGTGCCCGTGATCATGCTCGCGGTCTTCGCCACCTTCTTTACGGCCAATACCGGTGCCACGGGGATGAAGGGCTTCATCTGGGAGTTCTTCCCCGATGTCCTATCCCTGACCAAGGCCTATATCGCCTATGTGCTGGTGGAGTTCGGCGTCTGGGCGGTGCTGCTGTATAAGGAAAACAAAAAAGATCCCCTGTTCGTTACCACCGTCATCACGCTCCTCGTCTTCCCCGTATATAAGATGACGGAGGCGAACGATCTGATAATGAGGGGTACCATGGCCCCCATGTTTGTTCTCATGATCTTCGTTATCCTCCGGGCCGATAAGGTGATAACTAGATTCCGGGGCAGGGGCAAGAACAACGACTTCAAGGCCCTGGGATTTTTCGCCCTTTTATTCCTGACGGCGTGCGTTCCCTACATGCTCTTCATAACCTCGGCGGGCGCCAGCAAACAGCTCTGGAGCGGGGAGGATAAGACCATTCCCGAGGGCCAGAGGATAGTTTCCTTCGGAGATATCAGGGACGAGTATTTTACGGAAGTCACCAACAGACAGTTCTACGTATACGACTACGGGGACAGACCCTTCTACAGGATCTTCGGAAAGACAAAGTGATCAGTCTTCCTCCTTGTTCTCCTCTGCGGTGATATAGATGGGCCTTCTCTTTACTTCGATGAAGGTCCTTCCGATGTATTCACCCAGGACTCCCAGTGCCATGAGGATAAGACCTCCGATGAAAAGGATGAAGCAGAGGAGTGAAGGGTAACCGGGAACCTCGTTATAGATCCTCAGGATTATCGCCCTTATGAAGTAGTAGATGAGGTATATGAATCCCGCCAAGGCGGAGGTGAAGCCCGCGTAGGTGGCAAGTCTCAGGGGAGCGACGGTGAAGGATACGATGCCGTCCACCGCGTATTTGAAGAGCTTCCAGAAGCTCCACTTCGTCTCGCCGGCAACCCTCTCCACGTTCTTGTGTTCTATCCATTTTGTGCGGAAACCCACCCAGGCGAAGATACCCTTGGAGAATCTCTGGGTCTCGGAAACCGAGATGATGGCATCCACCACGGACCTTCTCATGAGCCTGAAATCCCTGGCTCCGTCCGCGATCTCCACCTCACACATCTTATTGATGAGCTTGTAGAATTTCCTGGCGAAAAAGCTCCGTATCTTAGGTTCGCCCTCACGGGTAACGCGTCTTGCGGCAACGATGTCCGCCTCGTCGTTTTCCAGGGATCTCACCATCTCGGGGATGAGGGCAGGGGGGTCCTGCATATCCGCATCCATTATGGCCACGTAGTCTCCCTTGGACTTAACAAGTCCCGCGTACATGGCGGATTCCTTACCGAAGTTCCTGGAGAAGATGGTGTACTTAACGTCGGGATCCTTTTCCGCCAGCCCCTTGATGACCTCGGTGGTCTTATCGCGGCTGCCGTCGTTGATGAAGATAAACTCAAAATCATAGGTACTGAGCTGCGTCCTCACATCAGTCAAAGCGTTGTAAAGGAAGGGGAGTGCTTCTTCTTCGTTGTAACAGGGAAC
Source organism: Clostridiales bacterium (assembly GCA_003543635.1). GTDB lineage: Bacteria > Bacillota > Clostridia > Saccharofermentanales > Saccharofermentanaceae > Saccharofermentans. Next base: position 6,370 of record DNAE01000064.1, read on the forward strand.
GATAAGGCTAATGAGCATGATGACCTCCGGGAGGGTATTATTGGAACGTTTTTCTTCTTTGTATTATAATCTAAAATCATTGCTTTGAAAAACGGTGAGAGGAAAATGAAGGAAGTAAGTTCACTTAAGAGCAGCAGGAAAACGGGGAAAAGGGAAAAAGTCCGGGGGAAGTATTCTAAAGCTCCTCTGTTCGCGGGACTGCTCTCCGTTATATGTTTCATCTTCATGTGCTTCCTGAGCCGTGTCTATCCCTTCGGAGACTTCACGATCCTTGTAAGCGACCTGGAGGCCCAGTATGCCCCCTTCCTGTTTTTCTACAAGAACCATCTCCTGTCCCAGGACTTTTCCCATATACTGAGCACCCTGACCTATTCCTTCGGTCTGGGCGCCGGCAAGAATATAATGGGCACCTTCGGATACTATCTGGCAAGCCCTTTGAACCTCCTGGTCCTTTTCTTCGATGCGTCTCAGGTAAATGAATTCGTATTGCTGCTCATGATGATCAGGATCAGCCTTGCGGCATCCTTCATGACCCTTTTCATCAGAAGGAGGGCGGAAAACAAGGATTCCTGGTGGCCGATCCTGTTCGGTATCATGTACGCCTATTCCTCCTATACCACCATTTTCCTTTTCCAGATCATGTGGCTGGACGGATATATGCTCCTGCCCCTTCTCTTATATTTCATCGAGGATTATCTGGATGAGGGCAAGATAAAGGGGCTCATCGTTACGCTCCTTCTCCTGTTCCTCACGAACTACTATATCGCCTACATGGCGGGCATCTTCTCCTTCTTCTACCTGATCTTCAGGATGATCATGACGGGTCGTTTCTCAAGCTTTAAGTCCGGCATGAAGACCGTGGGAAGATTTATTGCCGTAGCCGCAGCCTGCGGCTTGAGCCTGGCGGTCATCCTGATCCCCGTGGGACTTGATACCATAAGAAATGCAGATCCCACGAGTCATGCCGGAGCTTCTTCGGATTACATCTCCTTCTCGGCTGTCGATCTCATGGACCAGCTCTTTAACGGAACCCCCGGAGAATTCTCCGAGGTCCTCATCGGAAACCTTCCCTTTGTCTTCATAAGCACCATCGTGAATCTGTTCTTCGTGATCTTCATGGTGAGCCGTGCCGTCGACAAAAGGGAGAAGATAGCCTACGGCATCTGTGCAGGCCTTATCTACCTTTCCCTTAACATCGATTTCCTGGATACCGCATGGCAGGTATTCGACGAGCCCAACTGGTTCTGGCACAGGCAGACCTTCGTCTTTATGCCCGTGTTCCTGGTGATCGCCCTTAAGCTTTGGGAGAAGTTCGGGCAGGTCACGGCGGCCGAGATCGCCAAGGGCGGCGGAATACTTCTGGCAGCTCTCTTCGTTGCCCAGAGCCTGGGCGAGATGAAAAAGAGGGATCAGGCCTTCCTGTTTAATCTCTGCTTCATCGTGGGGCTGGTGGTCATCCTGATCCTCATGAAGAAGGAAAAGTGGCACGAACAACTGAAGGATATGCCCGTGATCTTGCCGGGCCTCCTTTGCCTTCTTACGATCTTTGAAGTGGTGATCATGGCTCCGATCCTGTCGTCGGGTATCTCCACCATGTCATTGCACTACGGATTTGCCGATAAGTATAACGCCTCCATCCTGGCGGCGGAGGATTGCGCCGAAGCAAGTGCCGTGGTCAACAACTCCTTCAGAAGTGAGATGGAACAGGACGGTACGGGGAATACATCGGCCATTGACGATTCCGGTGCCTACTACGCCGGATATAACGGTATCTCCATCTTTAACTCCAATTCCAACAAGGTATTTAACAGATTCCTGAAGCAGTTCGGTTACCATGTCAACTATAATTACTTCACGGCAAGTCACACTTTTGCCTCCCCGGATCTGGATGCCTTCTTCTCCATAGGTACCGTCTATACATGGAGGGATTACTCTGCGGCCCGGTTCGTATCCGAGGATTTTTATGATGCGGGCTTAAAGTTCTATATAAACGATAACGTGCTGCCTCCGGTATTCCCGGTGGACAGATCCGCCTTCGACTTTGATATGTACTCCCTGGAGAAGGAGATAACGGGGAAGAACTACTTTTCCTTCAGGAATAACTGGTATGATTCCCTGTTCCCGGGATGCTTTGATGCTCCGTTCCTGAAGACCGTTCCCGCTGATGATGTGGAACTCACCCTGGTAAACTGTGCCCTTTATGACATGAACACATACACTGGTACCACTGAGGATGAGGAGGATGATGCATTTAGCGGTATAGGCGGTTCGTCTTCCAAGTTCGATCCGGACGCTCTGGGACTTGAAGAGCCTTCAAGATATAAGTTCACGTCAAATACCGTCTACCGTATGAACAAGTCCATACCCCTTGTCCTGGACTATGAGATAGATAATACAAGCGGAGACGAGCTTTACATAAACATAACGGCTCCCAGATGTCTTGGAGAATGTACCGTGACCGTAAACGGAAAGCGTCTTTGCGGATTGTCCCCCAGAACCTATTATTCGACCGTTATAAGGGCGGGTTCCTTCGCTCCCGGACAGAAGATCCACGTATCCGTCTCCTCCGATTCCGATTCCTTCACATATCTTTCCGTGAACTTCGCTTACTTCGATAAGGCCGCCTTCGACGAGGGATTCCAAAGGATCGACATATCGGGAGTTACCACGGAGCAGATCGAGAACGGCTATGTGAAGATAACGTCGGACCTTGAAGATAACAGGATGATCCTCACCACGATCCCCTGCGAGGAGGGCTGGACTCTTTATATAGACGGCAACAAGGCGGAGATAACACCCTATGCGGATGCCCTTATCGGAATAGACCCCGGAACGGGTCACCACGACATAGAATTGGTATTCACCGCCCCGGGTCTTAAGGCAGGCGCCTGCGTAAGCCTTTTGGGCATCCTTATGCTCGCGGCGACGGCCTGTCTCACGGGAAGGAAAAATAAGGCAACAAAAAGCTGACAGTTTATGATATATTAAGCAACGGCAAAAGAAAGGAAGGATTAAGTATGAATTTCAAGGACACTTATTTGATCTGGAGTCAGGATCCTTATTTTGACGAGGAGACCAGACTTGAACTTAAGAACATAGCAGACGACGAGAAGGAGATCGAGGAAAGATTCTACAAGGATCTGGAATTCGGTACCGGCGGTCTGCGCGGCATCCTGGGAGCAGGAACCAACAGGATGAACGTTTATACGGTGGCAAAGGCTTCCGCAGGTCTTGCCCAGTACATCGTAAGCAACGGTGAAGAGGCAATGAAGAGGGGTGTTGCCATCTGCTTCGACTCAAGACACTATTCCCCCGAGTTTGCACAGGTAGCCGCCACCACCTTCGCGGCATACGGCGTAAAGGCTTATCTTTCCGATGAGCTCCGTCCCGTTCCCATGTGCTCCTATTCCGTAAGATATTTCAATGCATTTGCCGGTGTTATGATCACCGCTTCCCATAATCCCCCCAAGTACAACGGTTACAAGGTGTACGGCGAGGACGGCGGACAGGTCACCAATGAGGCTGCCTCCGCGATCCTCAAGAACATGGAGGATTATGCCGACGTAAGATCCATCAAGAAGATGGACTTCGAGGATGCCGTTTCCTGCGGGCTCATCGAGAGATTCGGTCCCGAGGTGGATGTTGCTTATCTCGACATGCTCACAGAGCTCATCATCGACAAGGATGCCATCGCCCGTCAGAGTGACATGAGCATCGTATATACTCCTCTGCACGGTTCCGGTAACAAGCCCGTCAGAAGGATCTTAAAGAAGGCCGGATTCAACAACGTTTATGTTGTTCCCCAGCAGGAGCTTCCCGACGGAGCATTCCCCACTGTGAAGTCCCCCAACCCCGAGGATCCCGCTGCCCTTACCATGGGTATCGAGCTTGCCAAGAAGGTGGGAGCTTCCCTTGTATTCGGTACCGATCCCGATTCCGACAGACTCGGCATCGCAGCAAGGACCGAGGAGAACGGCGAAGTAGTCTACAAGTGCTTCACCGGTAATCAGGTGGGCCTGATGCTCCTGGATTACATCCTGGATTCCAAGAAGCGTCTCGGAACGCTGGAGGACAACTCCTTTGCATGTACGACCATCGTTTCCACAAAGCTTTGTGCTTCCGTCTGCCGTGAGTACGGCGTTGAACTCCAGGAGACACTCACGGGCTTCAAGTATATCGGCGAGAGGATCAAGTTCGACGACGAATTCGGCGACAAGCACTTCCAGTTCGGATTCGAGGAGAGCTACGGTTACCTTTCCGGTACATCCGTCAGAGACAAGGATGCCGTTGTTGCGGCTATGCTCGTCTGCGGTATGGCAGCCCAGTCCTTCGACAGGGGCGAGACCCTTTTCGACAGGCTTGAGAGGATCTACAAGAAGCACGGTTACGGCTTCGAGCAGGCCGTAAGCTTCACCCTTGAGGGCAAGGAAGGTATCGCAAAGATCGTTTCCTGCATGGATTCCATGAGAGCGGATCTTGAGAACTGCAAGAACGGCGAGGATGCAGCTAAGCTTATCGGCGGCCCCTCCGTTGTGGCTGTAAGGGATTACAGTAAGTCCGTAAGATATGATTTCTCTGAAGGAGAAGTCAAGACGAGCGAGCTCACCCTTCCCAAGTCCAACGTGCTCCTTTACGAGCTGGGCGGTGACAAGGGCCTCGACTGGGCCTGCGCAAGACCTTCCGGTACGGAGCCCAAGCTCAAGATCTATTTCGGCGTATACGATTCCACCGAGGAGGGTGCCAAGGCTCGTCTTGAGACGGTCAAGGAGCAGATGAGCGCCTTCGTAAAGGCAAGACTTTAAGGAACAGCTGTGTTAGCTTATAACCTTCAACCCTTAGCAGGTGAGAAACTTACCGGCATCGGATTCTATGCCGCCAACGTGATGAACGCACTCCTCAGGGAGCAGGACGCTCCCGCGGAGTTTCACGTGTTCGATTTTCTGGGCAAAAACAACGGGGCTGAAACGGCCCTTTCCCACCTTGATAAGAAGATCGATCCCAAGGATCTTCACGTGGTCACCAAGATCCCCCTTTCCGTCTATATCAGGATGGGAAAGCTGGGACGGGTGGTGCCCTATGAGAAACTGACCTCCTCGGAGGCCGACCTCACCGTGTTCTTTAACTACCTGGCGCCCCTGGGCCTTAAGGGAAAGAATATAATCACCATCTACGACCTGGTCTGCGAGAGATATCCGGAGACCATGGAGGGCAGGAACAGAAGGCTCCTCAGGGGTCACCTCAAGCCCTGCGCCCAAAGTGCCGATGCCATCGTTACCATCTCCGATTTCTCCAAGAAGGAGATCATGGAGGTGTACGGCATTCCCGGTGAGAAGATACACGTGGCATACTGCGGAGTGGATACGGAATTCTACCGTCCCGCGGAAAGCGACGAGGAGAAGCGGCGGGACCAGGAGATTGTAAAGAAACTCAAGGGCGACGGAAGGTATATCCTCTATGTGGGAACATTGGAGCCCCGCAAGAATATAGTTAATCTGGTCAAGGCCTTTGACATCTTAAAGTCCCGGGAGGGATTCGGGGATGTTAAGCTGGTCCTGGCGGGCGGTTTGGGATGGCAGCCTGATGTTACCCTCAAGGCCATCGACTCCTGCGACTCCCGGGACCATATAATCAGGACCGGATATATCTCCCAGGATCAGAAGCGGGCCCTTTACAGATGTGCCGATCTTTTCTGTTTCCCCAGTATATACGAAGGATTCGGAATGCCCGTCACCGAGGCCATGGCCTGCGGAACCAATGTGGTCATATCCCATTCCTCGAGCCTTCCCGAAGCCTCCTGCGGCTTAGCTCCGATGGTGGAGATAAACGACGAGTTCGGATTCGCGGAGGAATTCGATGATTTCCTTACGGGAAAGACCGAGCCTCATTCCAAGGAGGAACTCATCGGAGCGGTCTCCCGCTTCAACTGGGAAGATGCCGCGCGCGTATATAAAGAAGCAATAAATAGCATCCGATAGTATTTCATGTTAAAATAACAGGTCAGTATATAAATCCTCGGGGGTTTCATTATGAAGAGAGCTCTTATAACCGGTATAACCGGACAGGACGGATCGTATCTTTCCGAACTCCTTCTCGAGAAGGGTTACGAAGTTTACGGTATCTGGAGAAGAAAAGCCTTTGTCGATTACGGCAATATCGGACATATAAAGGACAAGGTACATCTTATCTATGCGGACATGACGGACGCTGTTTCCCTCATCTCCGCCATGAGGATATCGAAGGCGGACGAGGTCTATAACCTGGCGGCCCAGTCCTTCGTTTCCACCAGCTGGGATACCCCCATCGGAACGGCGGACATCGACGGCATCGGCGTTACAAATATGCTCGAGGCCATAAAGTTCGTTAATCCCGAAGCCAGGTTCTATCAGGCTTCCACCTCGGAGATGTTCGGCAAGGTCCAGGCCATGCCCCAGAACGAGGATACCCCGTTTTATCCCAGGTCTCCCTACGGAGTCGCCAAGCTCTACGGACACTGGATCACCAAGAACTACCGCGAGAGCTACAACATGTTTGCCTGCTCCGGCATCCTGTTCAACCACGAGTCGGAAAGAAGGGGCCTTGAGTTCGTAACAAGAAAGATCACCAACGCCGCAGCCCGCATCTCCCTGGGACTTCAGGAGGGACTCGAGCTGGGTAACCTCTCCGCCAAGAGAGACTGGGGACACTCCCAGGATTACGTAAGGGCCATGTATCTCATGCTCCAGGCCGATTCCCCCGACGACTATGTCGTTGCCACTGGGGAGACGAGAACGGTGCGCGAGTTTGCCCAGATCGCCTTTTCCCGCGTGGGTATAGACCTCGAGTGGGAGGGTGAAGGCATAAACGAAAAGGGTGTCGATAAGAAGACCGGTAAGGTCATAGTATCGGTCAATCCCGAATTCTTCCGCCCCGCAGAGGTGGATATCCTTCTCGGAGATCCCTCGAAGGCGGAAACAAAGCTCGGATGGAAGCGTGAGATCAGCTTCGATCAGCTCGTTACAAGGATGGTCGAGAACGACCTCCGCATCGTGAAAGAGAATGGCTGAAAGAGCACTTATAGTAGGCATTGAAGGATTCGCCGGTTCCGCACTTAAAACGGAACTTCAGGAAAACGGGTACGAGGTCTTCGGAGTAGACATCGTATCCTCGGGGGATGATGTCATCATCGGGGATATGACCGATCCCCGGGTGTGTTCTCAGATCATGGGGAAGATCAAACCCGACTATATCTTTAACCTCGCAGGTCAGGCATCCCCGGGGGTTTCCTGGAGGGATCCCGCCCTCACCATGAGGATCAACGTGGACTTGTCGGTCAATATCGCCATGGCGGTGAAGGAGCTCTGTCCCAAGACGAGGATGCTCTTTATCGGATCCGCCAACCAGTACGATATTGCGGCTTCGGAGGATAAGACCATAAGCGAATCCTGTCCCTTAAGCGGAGACTCCCCCTATTCTGTATCAAAGAACACCCAGGAGGCACTGCTTTTGCTCCTTGCCAAAAGGTATGATCTGGACATGGTATTCACCAGGTCCTTTAACCATACGGGCCCGGGTCAGAAGACAGGCTTCGTGGTGACGGATTATGCCAAGAGGATCGCAGATCTCGAGAAGGGGCTTATCGACACCTTCACTTACGGCGATCTGGATTCCAGGAAGGATTTCTCCGATGTCAGGGATGTGGTCAGGGCCTACAGGCTCCTCGCCGAACGCGGAACATCGGGACAGATCTATAATGTGGGCTCCGGGGAAAGCTTTTATCTCCGGGATATGATAGCCCATATGGTGGAAAAGAGCCCCGCGGCCATGAAGGCCACCACGTTGCCCCCGGATAACGGCGACAGGGATCTTCCCGAGTGGAAAGCAGATATATCAAAGCTTGTGAAGGATACGGGATTTGCTCCCCAATGCGATATATACCATACGATAGAACAAGTACTGGAGGCCGCTAGGACCTGATATGATTAACGATCTTAAGGAGATTTTCAAATACCGGCAGATGATCGTCAGCATGGTGAGGAAGGAACTTCGGGGAAGATACAAGGGTTCCGTCCTCGGATTCATGTGGACCTTCATCAATCCGCTTCTGCAGCTCCTCGTATACAATATGGTATTTTCCATAATATTGCGCAACAACATCGAGAAATTCTATCTCTACCTGTTCGTTGCCCTGATCCCCTGGATGTTCTTCTCCGCCTCCATAACGGGAGGTTCGGTGTCCATCCTCTCCCAGAAGGACCTTATAAAGAAGATCTATTTCCCCAGGGAGATAATCCCCGTCTCCTACGTGACATCGAGCTTCGTTAATATGCTCTTATGCTTTATCGTGGTGATCGCGGTGGCCCTCATATCGGGAGTCGTTCCGACTGTTACGGGCATCATCTGCCTTCCCGTTATCATGATAGTCGAATATATGATGGGATTGGGCGTTGCCCTGATCGTGTCGGCGCTGACGGTTTACCTGCGCGATCTGGAACATATCCTGTCGATCCTCGCCATGGTGTGGATGTATGCGACCCCGGTCTGCTACCCCGAGGAACTGATCCCCGAGAGGTTCCTGTTCCTCTATTCCTTGAATCCCATGGTACCCGTCATAAGGGCATACCGTTCCGTTCTCTACTACGGGGGGACCCCGGACATGAGATCCCTTATTGAATCCCTGGCGTTCGGAGTGGTATTCATACTGGCGGGACTTCTCATCTTCGGCAAGCTGAAGAGAAACTTCGCGGAGGAACTCTGATATGGAAAACAGTGAATATTCGATCAGGGTAAAGAACGTAAAAAAGCAGTTCAAGGTCTATTACGACAAGAGTAACAGCCTTAAGGACAGCCTTTTGTTCTGGAAGAGGAACAGACACGAGAACAGGGTGGTCCTGGACGGCGTTAACCTGGATATCAAGAAGGGCGAATCCATCGGCCTCATAGGTCATAACGGATGCGGCAAGAGTACCCTCCTTAAGCTCATGACGAAGATCCTCTATCCGGATTCCGGAGAGATCGAGATAAACGGAAGAGTATCGAGCCTTCTGGAGCTCGGTGCGGGATTCCACCCCGATCTGTCGGGAAGGGAGAATATCTACAATAACGCATCTATTTTCGGCCTTTCCAAGAAGGAGATAGACGAGAGGCTCAACGATATCATCGATTTCTCGGAACTGGGCGATTTCATTGATAATCCCGTCAGGACCTATTCCTCGGGAATGTACATGAGGCTCGCCTTCTCCGTTGCCATCAACGTGAATGCGGATATCCTCCTGATCGACGAGATCCTCGCCGTGGGCGACGCCAACTTCCAGGCCAAGTGCTTCTCCAAGCTCCAGGAGATCAGAAGGCTCGGTACCACCATTGTCATCGTTTCCCATTCCCTGTCCCAGATCGAGCAGTTCTGCGACAGATCCGTATGGCTCCACGGCGGCAAGATCAAGGCCCAGGGAAATCCCTACGACATCCACATGGAGTATCTGGATTTCATGGTGGAGCTGCGTAAGAAGAACGCCATCCTTTCCGGCATGACTGCGGTCCAAAGGGAAGAGGTGGGGGATTCCGACAAGCTGAGATGGGGCTCCGGGGAAGTCCGTATATCGGACGTTTCCGTGGAGGATCTGGAGGGCCATAAGGTCTCCCTCATCAGGACCAATTCCCCCGTCAGGTTCAAGGTGTCCTATAAGGTCAAGAAACCCATAAAGGATGCGGTCCTGGGTATAGGAATATTCAGGGCGGACGGACTTAATGTCTTCGGAACGAATACCAGGATAGATAAATTCTCAAAGTTCGATATCGAGGAGGACGGAAGCTACGAGATGACCTTCGATTCCTTCAACCTCCTCCCGGGAAAATACATAATCGGCTTCTCCATCGAAGTGGGAGAGGGCGAACCCGTGGATTACTGGAAGACCGCCTGCGAGCTGGATACCGCCTACGAAGTGAACGAGGCGGGTGCCGTTCAGCTCAAGCACGAGTGGGCATTCTCCGACAAGGGTATCACAAGATAAGGGGGCATATATGTCTGAAAACATCGATGTCGTAAAGATAATGGAAGAGATAAGGCAGAATATAAAGGACAGCGGAGCCGATAAGATCCCCCTCTCCTTTGCCGACCGGCGAAGCGATACGGCGGTAAGCTCCGGCGACCGTCTCGACGATGCCGTCAGATACATCTCCTACAACTACGAAGTGCAGCCCTACCAGATGCTCACGGGAAATCCCGTCAAGGTCTTCATTAAGAAGTGCATCAGGAAGGCGGCAAGCTTCTTCTTCCTTCCCATCGTGGGACAGCAGAATACGTTGAACTACTACTATCTTCTCGTATCCGAATCCGTAAGGGATCAGAGGGACGAGATAGATCAGATGAAGAAGACCCTGGAGGAACTCCGGGGAAAGATCGACGGTATAAAGAAAGGCGGAAGCGATGCCTGATTCCAGGACCATGGTAAAGGAGAAGGTCCTGGGAGATAAGAAGGTGGACCTTCCCGTAAGATTCGAAGATATAAGCATGCTCCAGGGCGTGTCGGTGAACGATGCCCTGGGCGGGATATTGGGAAAGATAAGAGATGAGCGCAAGGTGGTGACCCAGTACCGCGACTTCAAGGAGAAGACGGCGGGCATCATCTTCGGCTTCTATATCAATCATTCCGTAAGGCAGCAGAATGTCCTTAACGACCGCCTTATGGATGTTTTCGAGGAGCTTGAGAAGGTCACGGCCCAAAAGAACGAGCTGGCGCAGAAGATCCTCGAGGCCAAGGAGGAATTGGAGGCTCTGACGGGGGAAAGATGAGAGTATTCCAGATATTAACGACCATATCCTTCGGCGACGCGGTGAGCAACGACTGCCTGGCCATCAGGGACCTCCTGGAGAAGGAGGGCTTCGAGAC
>DNAE01000139.1 GCA_003543635.1 Clostridiales bacterium
TTCATTGCCATGTACCTTTTCGCCACATATACCTGTTATCTGGTCAACACCAGGGAGGATTCCCGGGTGCTGTTTGCCGACAAGACCAGGACATATCTCATCGACGGGAGCTTTGATGCCAACGATACCCTGTTCGTGGGATCCGATTGGATATTCGTTCCCAACGTCACCTCTGATGACATAGAACAGGGCTACCTGACCTTCCAGAATTACAGGAACATCCCCTACGCGTCCGAGGTCACCATCGACGAACGCAACGGCTGGAGGGATCTGGGAGAAGAGGCGCAGTGGCATAACACCGACACGGCGCCCGAGCTGAGGGACTACCCCAACGGGATACACTACGATAACTGCGGCGTGTATCTGGCCAGGTTCAAGACTCCCCTTTCCGCCCCCACCCTCAATCTGAACATACCGGAGATCAACGGCAACGCCGAAGTCTACTGCAACGGCATACATATCGGGAGCCTCGGCGACTCCGCCAGCCGCTCGGGGTTATCCATGACCAGCTCCTATAAGAGCATTGCGGTCCCCGTCTCCGACAAGGGCGTATCCGAGATAATGATCGCCGTAAGGACCGACTCCCTGATCAGGAGAGCCGGTATCTGCTCCATACCCGCCATATCCGGCAGTATCATCGACGCCGAGTACAATTCCGCCTCATCGGTCTGGTATGCATTCCAATCCACCCTGGTGATATTGATCGTCATCGGCGTCGTGGTGGTATCCCGTACCTTCGCCTCCAAGTGGAAGCTTCTGACCATACTGATGCTCCTGACCACATATACCTTCTATCTTGCCAACGACAGGAAGCTCATCAACGTGGATTCCCTGGGAAGGATCGTGGTGAAGTTCATGCTCTCCATCGCCCTTTCCATGTTGTTTTACGGCTTCGTATCCTCCCTTTTCGACAAGTCGGATACGGAGAAGACTCCGAAGTTCTTCAAGCACGACTACAAGATCGTTATAGGGATCGGTCTCGCGCTGGTATTTATCGGTTGGGCGAATAAGGAGCTCATCACCTCCATTTATCCATCCCTGGTATCCCTCCTGTTCTCGATCCTGGTTTCCGTGGCCTGCATAACGAAGATCATCATCTACTACTTGAACGACAAGAACGGCGCCGTGGCACTCATCTCCTCCGTCGCCTACCTCTTCTGTTCCCTGGACATGATAAACGGCGTGGCGGGTATCTACGACATTCCCCTTTACACGGTATTCTTCGCCATGTCGGTCCTTGCCATCGAGATCTATTTCTTCCTGCGCTATGTTAAGCAGTTCAGGGAGCTCAACGATACCACGGAGCACCTGCAGTACCTGGTAAGGGAGAAGACCCTGCACATCTCCGAGATCAACAAGGACCTTTACAATACGAACAAGCGTCTCATGGAAAACGAGGAAGCGCGTAAGAACGTACTCTCCAACGTTTCCCACGACCTGAGGACTCCCATCACCGCCATAAGGGGTTATGCGGAGCTTTTGAGGAGCGCGGGAAAGAACATGACGGATGATCAGAAGAACAACTACCTGGGCAACATCGTCAAGCGTTCAGAGCAGATGGAGAGGATCGTATCCGATATCGTGGAGCTCACCAGGATGGAGTCCAACGCGGGATCCGAATTCAACTTCACGGAGATCTCCATTGCGGAGCTCTTAGATGAGCTTGTGATGATGTACGAGGGCGACCTTAACGGCACGGAGAAGTCCATCTCCCTGGAGCTTCCCGACGGAGATGATTTCCTCATCATAAACGCCGATCCCAAGAAGATCAGCCGCGTATTCGAGAACCTCATCAACAACGCCATCAACTACACCTACGAGCAGGCGCAGATCAAGGTCAAGGCATATAGGACGGGGGAGGAAGAGCACCCCGACTCCCAGAGGATACACGTCATTATCTCCGATAACGGTATCGGTATCCCCAAGGAGGAGATAAACAAGATATTCGACCGCTTCTACAGGGCGAAGAATTCCGGCCAAAATATCAAAGGCACCGGTCTTGGTCTTTCCATCGTAAAAACGATATTAGACCATCACGATGCCGAGATATCCGTGGAGAGTTCCCTGGGATCGGGAACCACATTCCACATTGTCTTCAAGGCTGCTTCTTAAGCTTCCTTGGAAGAAAAGTATTCGTTTAACGCGGAAACTAATGCCTCGCAGTCCATACCATGGACCATGCATGCTTCCTCAACTGTCTCTCCCGTTGCCAGGGCACAGCCGAGACAATGAAGTCCTGCGCTCATGAGAATGGGTGCTACACCCTGATCTTCCGCAACAACTTCACCGATAATGGTATCCTTTGTAACGACCATAAAATCTCCTCCAAATTGTATTGATTATAAATAACCGATATAAGGATACACCACCTTGGTCGATTTGTCATATAAATATTGAAAAATAAGGCTTAAAGCCCTGTCATATTTGACAAAAACTATTGACTTATCAGCCTTTTCAGTACATAATTAGCTTGCAAATTGCCAATACGGCTAATAGGAGGCTATACAATGAATAAAACAGAACTTATTGATGCAATCGCAAATGAGGCTGGTCTTTCCAAGAAGGATTCTGAGGCTGCTCTCAAGGCTACTCTCGGTGCAATCTCCGATGCTCTTGCAAACGGCGAGAAGGTTGTCCTTGTTGGTTTCGGTACATTCTCCGTTAAGGAGCGTGCTGCTCGTACAGGTAGAAACCCTGCTACAGGTAAGACAATTAAGATCAAGGCTTCCAAGGCTCCCGCTTTCAAGGCTGGTAAGGAGCTCAAGGATAAGGTTAACTGATTATAGTATTATCATTGAACCTCAAGGGATCGCGGATACGCGGTCCCTTTTTTTATGCCGGATCCGAGCGCAGCAGCTCCGACACCTCCAGTGCCAGCTTCTGCACCAGGATCGAAGTCCTCGTTCCCCCCGCGTTCATCCCGCTGGATTTGACTGCATAACGGATATTCCTCTCCATCTGGGAATAGGACAGCCTCAGGTGGTCTGCCACGGGATTATAAAGCTCCCTCACGGAGACGTTCTTCATGGCTATCCCCCTGTCCAGGATCATCTTCACCAGGATGAACAAAGCCTTGGTCCCCAGGTGGGAAGGATTGAATCCGTATTCGCTCAAGACCTTCCCCACCGCCTCGTTGACGATCCTCTCCTCCGCGGCTTCTCCTCCCATCTCCGTCAGCTCCGTAAACCCCTCCAGGTTCAGGAACCTGTTAATGGCCTTTACGGCATTCCATTTGTTGCTCCTTCCGTCCACGATATACCTGACCCGTCCCGCCGTATCGGTGACGCCTATTATCCCCCTCCTCTTGAACATGCGGTTGATATCCGCCAGGAGATTACTGTCACTGCATACGATGTAGATGCCGGTCATGTTTTCCGTATTGAAATAACTGTCCATGCGTCCCGTTCCTCCTCCCATAAGACAAATATTGCACGGATATCTGCGGTCGGCAATAAAAAAGCCCCGTTTTCGATGAAAATCGGGACTAATTTGTCGATTTGGTACTTTTTGAATGTTTAAGCTTCCCCCGGGGAATCGGAATCTATGGGGACCGCCTCCGCAGGGGCGACCTCGATCACGTATTTGCTGTATCTCGTGTATCTGATCTTGACGTAGGAGCCCTCCTCGGGAAGATCCCTCAAGGGATTGATGAAGTACTTCTCCCCGTCCACGATGAGGTAATTCTTAAAGGCCGACTTCTCTTCTATGGTGCCCGTGTAGGAGTAGTAGTTCTGTCCCGCCACATCGGTGAGGTCCAGGAGCCTGGGGCCCGTTATCTTGACCATATAGAGCACCGTCAGGATGCTCACCATGAAGGGTACGAAGTAGGTGAGGGAATGCTTCGTCTGACCCCGGTTATTCCTGTTGGAACCGATGATGACGATGAGGGTCAGGATGAAGTTTACGAGAAGATGTAATCCGAGATTTGCTAGAAAATACTTCATGGTCACTCTCCGGTAAAGACGCACATCACGCAGTCCACACGGTGGTCGTGGCTCTCCACGGGGAGTGCGGAATAGATCTGGAAGTCGTAACATACGCCCACGGTGAAGGGCATCTTCTTGCCCTCCTTCTCACAGGCGGAAAACCATCTGTCGTAGTAGCCTCCGCCCTGGCCGAGCCTTAAGCCCTCCTCGTTATAGGCGACGGCGGGAACGATCATGAGATCGATGTCTCCCTTATATATCTTGCGGCAGCCGTTCCTGGGCTCGGGGATGCCGTATGCGCCCTCGGTAAACTGGGTGGAAGGATCCGTGATCTCATAGAAATCCATGTCATCCCCCTTGACCCTGGGATAACATACTGTCCTTCCGTTGGAGGAGAAGAACTCCGCTATGCCGTCGCAGGGGAGCTCGTTATGGACCGACTTATAGAGGGCTATCACCTGCGCATCGGATATGACCCTCTTAAGGTCCTTATCCCGGGTGGCGATAAACTGCTCCGACAAAACGGCCTCGGCCTCCCTGATGTCCTCCTCCGAGAGCATCCTTCTTCTTTGTCTCATGGCCTCTCTGATGGCCGTCTTTCTTTCAGCTTCATTCATCTTTACTGCCCTCATTCTCCGTCATGGCAAGGAGCTCTTCCTCGTTTATTATCTTGATGCCGAGGGTCCTCGCCTTGACTGCCTTGCTTCCGGCAGCTTCTCCCTCCACCAGGTAATCGGTCCTGGAGGATACCGAAGAGACCACCTTTCCGCCGTTCCTCTCGATGAGATCCGCCGCCTCGTTACGGGACAGGGTGGGAAGGGTTCCCGTTATGCAGAAGGAAAGCCCCTGAAGCTTGGATCCTATATTAACGTTCTCCCCTTCGAACTTCACGCCGCAGGCCTTGAGCCTTTCCATAAGAGCCCTCGTCTCATCATCATCAAAGAACTCCCTTATGCCGGCAGCGGATATCTCACCGATATCTCCCACCTTCACGAGTTCTTCAACGCTTGCTTCCATTATCTTATCCACGGAGCCGAAATACCTCATGAGCTCCTTTGCGGTCGCCTTACCCACGTTGGGGATACCCAGGCCCGAGAGGACCTTATCCGCGGGGGTCTCGTTCTTTGCCGTCTCTATGGAGGCAAGGAGCTTATCCGTATTCTTCTCCTTGCCGATGAGTCCCTTCTCCACCAGTTCGTCCCGGACGCTTCCCAGTGTGAAGATATCGGATATATCCTTAAGGTAACCGTTTTCCACCAGGGCCTTCACGTATTCGTAGCCGAAGCCCTTGATGTTCATGGAATCCCTGGATACGAAGTTGAGGATCCTGTTTACCACGGTGCCGGGGCAGGCGGGATTAACGCACTTAAGGTCCGCCGCATCCTTCTCTCTGGAGAGCTTATGTCCGCACACGGGGCAGGAATCCGGGATGACGTATCTTTCCCAGTCAGCGGGTCTTTTCTCCTTGACGACGCACTTGACCTTGGGGATGATCTCACCGGACTTGAACACCACAAGGGTGTCGCCGATGCCGATATCCATCTCATCGATGAAGTTCTGGTTGTGGAGGGTCGCCCTGGACACCATGGTGCCGCAAAGGCTGACGGGCTCGAATACCGCCACGGGTGTGACCCTGCCGGTCCTGCCGGTGTTCACCTCCACGGAAAGGAGCTTAGTCTCCTTCTCCTCGGGGGGATACTTATAGGCGATGGCCCACCTGGGGAACTTGATGGTTGCCCCGAGCTTCTCCCTGTCCTTGATGTTATTGAGCTTAACGACGGCTCCGTCTATATCGTAGGGAAGATCTCCCCTGGCCTCACCTATCTTCTGAATGGCCTCCCAGACCTCATCCTTGGTCTTACACTTATAGTAAAGATCGATGACCTTCACGCCGTTACTGCGGAGGAATTCGTATCCGTCGGTGTGGGTCTTGAACTCGGTCCCCCTAACCTCCTGGACGTTAAATATGAAAAGGGAGAGATCCCTGTGCTTGGTGATCCTGGTGTCCTGCTGACGGAGGGTTCCCGCGGCGCAGTTCCTGGGGTTGGCGAACACCTTGGCCCCCTGCTCCTCCGCTTCGTTATTAACCCTCTCGAAGGCGGCCCTGGTCATGTAGACCTCGCCCCTTATCTCGATATATTCCACGGGATGGGGCATCTTCTTTACCACATCCTTTATGACCTTGGCGTTCATGGTGACATCTTCGCCCTCGGTTATTCCGTCGCCCCTGGTAACGGCCAGGGTAAGGTCTCCGTTCTCGTAGCGGAGGGCCATGGAAAGACCGTCGATCTTGGTCTCCACCAAAAACTCCGTGTCTTCCCCGAGAGTCTCCCTGAGATCGTCCACGAAGGCATCCACCTCTTCCCTGGAGAAGACGTCCTGGAGGCTCAACATGGGCACGTTATGCTTAACGGTTACACCCTTCAGTGCCTTCCATCCGACTCTCCTCGAGGGGGAGTCCTCGGTTATCATCTCCGGGTGTTCCTTTTCTATCTGCTTGAGCCTTTGGTTCATGGTATCGTACTCCAGGTCCGATATCTCCGGCTCATCGTCGTTATAGTAGCGCTCACAGTGGTAATTGAGCGTCTTCACAAGCTCCCGGTACTCCTGTTCGAGATCGGGCTCGGCAAACAGATTCAACTGACCTTCGATGTCTTTCATAAGGGCTCCTTATCTCTTGAAACCGAATAGAATGCCATGGGAAGTGTTACTATCGCGAAAATAAATCCTCCCCACACCTCCGCGGGTATGCTCAGGAATCCTCCGAAGGCAGATCCCGTATCCACCTGCTGGTATCTTGCGATATAAAAGATCTTGCTCAGGATATCCGCCCTCCGGATCAAGGGCATGAAGACATATCCCGTTAGAAGGAATGCGCTCCCCGACAGGATGCAAAGATCCGCCTCCCACTTGAGGAGCTTGTCGCTCCTTATAAGGTGAAGGATCAGCGTCACCGCAAGACCCGCCGCCAGGCCTGCTATGGCCCTGATATCAAACTGTCTCTTTACGAAGAACCTCAATATCAGATAAAGGGAACAAAGGGAGAAATAGAATACGGGAATATACCTGTAGATCCCCTTCCCGGAAAGATACATCAATCCGACGAATATGATACTGAAGAGGATCGTGGTGAGGATGGTCTGTGTCTTGATGTGTTCGGACAGTTTGAGGATAGATACAGCCTTAAGGCAGCCCCTCCAGAAAAAGTCCGTACAAATATGCAAGGGCTCTGTAATCAGAGTCCCCCACAACAAAAGAAGTACGGCGGCGACGATCATCGCCCGCTCTTCACTTCTTGATCTCAATTATTCTTCCACCTCGTAAGGATCGTAATCGGAAATAAGCTCCTTAAGGATGGCAACTTCCTCTGCATTGAGGGATATGCCCTTACCGACCTTCTCATGATCCGGACCCCAATCGCGGATATCTATCTTTGCCTTTCCGTCATTCCACTTAACGATGTTGATCTCTCTATTCCAACCGGACTTATTTGTGGCAAGGATACCGATAGGCTTGATGATCTCGAACTTGATCTCTGTCTTAGGCATAATTATCCCTCCTGAAATTTTAGCTTTATGCGTTGATTATAACACAGCATTCTGTAAAATAAATAATACATTATAATTAAATAATAAAAGGTGGATGTTCTTGAAATACATTCTGTTAATACTTGCGGCAATAGCCCTTTTCGTTATCATAGATTCTATCCTGGAGCCCCGACTCCCCAGGATCACCCGCACGGTCCTGGGTAAAGGTGACACCCCCGTGCTGCGAGTGGTCTTTTTCAGCGATCTGCACGCCGAATTCTGCTTTGTTCCCCCTAAGACCTTAGCCGATACCATAAGACGCGAGAAAGAGCTTAACGGGCTCGATATGGTGATATTCGGGGGTGACCTGGTAAACGATCCCCTGAAGGCCGGGAAAGCCGTGTCCTTCATGAAGGTCGTAAAGGACACCTGCGATGATCTGGACCTGAGGTTTATCGGCGTCACGGGAAACCACGATGTGGAGGTGAGCTCCAAGGACATAAGGGAGTGCGGCTTCGAGAACCTGGATAACGACTACACGGTCTTCCCCACGGAAAAAGGCGATATCTATCTTTCAGGCATCCCCGATTCCGGCAGGAAGAACAGGAAATGGTATACACCCAAGACTCCCGAGGGGGATCACATATTAAGGATCCTTTTATCCCATAATCCCGACGCCGCCCTCCACTTCTCCGAAGATCACGGCTACGACCACATGATCTCGGGACATATCCACGGGGGCCAGATTAGGACGATCTCCGGGATCGAGTTTAAGCTCCTGCGTAAGGACGAACTGCCCAGGAAGGGCATCATCTCGGGGAAACACATGATCAACAACATGGAGTGCTTCATCTCCAAAGGGATAGGATGCGTCTTCCTCCCCTTCAGGTTCCGGGCACGCCCCGAGATCAATATTCTGGAGTTCCGTATCCCGGAATAAAAACAGACCGTTTGTCAACGGTCTGCCGGGCATAAATTAGAAAGTCACGGAAACGGCAAGTTCCCTTGTTCCATGACCTAATAATATCATTAGAGCAGATTTTCACAATTGTTATAAATCACAAAAATACTTGCCGTTTTGTAATCAATTTATACGGCTTGAACCCTTTTATTTTCCCCTATCTATATTCTCTCCCCTTCTGCCCGATCATCAGCTCATTTCCTAATAATGTGCCACTCACCTTGCCACA
>DNAE01000095.1 GCA_003543635.1 Clostridiales bacterium
AAGCTTTTGCCCTGACCTTCCTGGTTCCTTTGGCTGAGGAGCTCTTGTTCCGCGGGATCGTTCTCGGGGAGCTTGCCAGGAAGTTCGGAAATATCTGGGCCATCATTTTGTCCTCCGCCATATTCGGAATAATGCACGGCCTTTCCATCCATATCGGATATGCACTTATATGCGGATTCTTCCTCGGATTCGTATACGTATACACCGACAGCATAAAGAGTTCCTATATACTCCACGCGGTATTCAACTTTTTCGGGTCGGCCTTTATCACTTTGTTTGAACACGATAAGCTCGCTCCGTTCCAGGGCGTCTTCGATGCCGTGGGAAACGTGGTGAGCATCCTTGAGATAGCACTTATCATTCCGTCGATAGTTGCCGTCATCTTCCTGATAAAACTGTCGAAGGAGGGCAAGCTCGGAGGGGATCATGAACCGTCTTGACAGGTTCAGGTTCGGGAAGGTCCACAGAAGAAGGGTCTTCAGCATGTTTATGGTCGTTGCGGCCATATTCGTCCTGTCCCTCTTGATACTTGCCGCCCTGGGTATCTTCGGAATAAGGTCCGAGGTCCCCAGGATGAGGATCTACTCCCAGGGAAGCGGAAGGGAATTGTCGGGAGTGGGATTGGATCTTGATTCCATGCCCACCTCCAACAGGATAGCCGGCGGCGGATTCGAGGACGGAAGGGACTACACCATCCTCACCGTCAGGGATGCGGTGGGCCAGTACATCTATTTCTCCCCCGAGGAGATCCCTTCCGAGGATACGGGATTCATCGATAACGATATCAAGATAATGTCCCTGGATTCCGACGGCATCATGAGCCTCCGGTTCAAGAGCACCGTCACGGACTTCGACGATGCGGGATTCGGAAACGTTGCTAAGATCGAGGACGTGGGCGGCTACTGGATGAACGATCCCGTTGTTGATACCGCCTATACGGGAAATGTCCTGGATGCCGTCACCGAGAGCGGTAAGCTCATCATCGACATAACATCAGAACAGCTTATAAAGGAATATGAGGATCCCGACTGCGTCGTCATCGACATAGAGGGTACCGACGACGGTATCTATGCCCTGACCCAAAGCGGGGAGATCATCTTTGCCCAGGACGGCCGTAACTTTACAGCCGTTTCGCAGATCCCGGAACAGTACGAGGCTATGTCCTTTGCGCCGGGTCCCGAAGCTCCCGTGGTGATCACGACATCGGGGGAGATCCTTTATGCGGGGACGGGGGAGCCCGTTGCCGTGGATGCGGTATTCAGCGGAAAGGCAAGTCTTATCGCAGGGGACGGCAGCAGGATCGCTGTCCTTTCCTCCGACGGCGATGTCTATATATCGGAGAACGGCCTTGTCTATAGTTACCTGGGATCGATCTCTCCCAATTCCGAGGGAGTCGATCTTCTTGTGTCGGGCGAGAAGGTCTATTGTCTCAACAACCTCGGAAGGGTGGATATCCTGAGTGGATCCGGTTCTTATACCACGGATATATCGGCCATAGAGCCCGTTTCCTTCACTCTGGGACGTGACGGATATCTCATTGCGGTGACGTCCGACGGGAAGGCCTGTCTGGTATCCGAATCCGGGGGAAAGGTCATTGACCTCAATAATGCGGGGGGCGTCGTGGACGGCGTATTCGCGGGACCCGAGGGAAAGACCGTTACCAAGATGGGAAATAACATCTATATCTCCACCGTGTTAAGTGCCGTTAAGGTCAGCGACGAGATCTCAGAGGATCTCATTATGGATGGGGATATCTGCATCATCTCCTCCGATTCCGCTGACATCTCATCCTGGGCGACATACGGCGAAGGCACGACCCTTTCCGCATCGGGATCCGAGGCGGTCCTCACGGGAGAAGGGGATAACGATCACATAATGAGCCAGAAGCTCTACGGCAATGCAACGGACGACTTCACGGGAGATTCTTTCTACCGCATATCCCTGAGACTTCGGGCCGAAGGTATCCCGGACGGGAAGGCCGTGGTCTGGATAAACGGTCAGGAATTCGGTTCGGTGGGCTTTACCGCCACTGAACTTACGGATAAATACGAGGAACGTTCCTTCGTCTTCGCGGTCACGGAGAATATGCTCTCCGAACAGGACAATCTTTACTTCAATATCTCCTTCGAGGGAACGGGGACCCTTTATGTGGATGACATATATGTGGGGGAGGACAGATACGATGCGGACTATGTTCCCAACGACTTCGTTAAGGGAATAGAGAATTCCACCCCCTCTGCCCTCAGATTCGATTATCTGGGATTGGGAAACGACGGATTCCGCCCCGAGGTCTTCTACGGTTCGGGAACGGAATCCCTGGAGCGCTCCTTGGAGCTTTCCGCTTCCTCCGGTGCCGCTCCCTGGCTGGAGATAGGTCCCCTTGCGGACAAGGATGACGTGGACGATCTCCTGGATTATATCTGCGGATCCGTAAGCTCCGTGAACGGCAAGAAGAGGATAGACAACGGAACGGCGCTCCCCTGGAGCAGACAGTTCGATACGATCTACCTCGAGATAAACGATAACGAGGGTATCTACAGCAGCGATGCCCAGAGGGGAGCATATGTCTCCTACATCGTGGAGGCGGTGAACCGTTCCCCGTACTACGCGGAGATAAAGGACCGTATAGTCATCCTGGACGGTATGGATTACGAGGGAGGAACAGTCCTCGGTTCCGCCGACTACCATGCTTCGGGATTCGACCTTCGCATCTCCTCCGCATACAGGGGATCCCTCCTTTCCCAGGCGGAGGAGCGCTATTGGGATTTCAGCTACGAACTTCCCAGGATGGCATCCCGTTCCGCCGATGCGGGAGAATTCATATCCGGATTGAGATTCGACCTTCCTGAGGAAAGAGCCCTTTCCTGCGGTGAACTGGCCGCCATCCTGACCAACAGGAACGCCTCCAATATCAGGCTCACCATGGTGGATCTGCCCCTTTCTGCAAGACCTTCCGATACGGAGTCCGGGGATGTTTTCTCCGCCGAGGGTGAATTGCCCCTGCTCAAGGTCCTTCCCGCCCTTTCCCATATGCGCTATACGGACGGAGTCTACTACGAGATCCAGGATCCACTGGATCAGAATTCCGAGAATACCGCGGACAACTTCAATAACGCTTGCACCACCCTCGTGGTGGAGGACAGCGAGTATATCACCATAATCGTCAGCAACTCCTCCTCGTCCCCGGTGCAGTTCATCACCGAAGGCCTGGATTTCTCCCCGGCGGGAGCCGAGGTCATAAGGTATTCCTCCTCCGGAGATCTGCTGAGCAGAAGGGAGATCGGAGGCAATATCAGGCATACTCTCCAGGGAGGAGAGGTGCGCGTGATAAGGATCTCCAAGAGATGATCTCAAATGTCAAATATTATTGTGTAATCCCTTTGATTTGGATATAATATCATCGATAATCTTAATTATCGGGGGATAGATATTATGCTTAGAAAAGAAGGTTTTTCAGGACTCTTATTTATTTTGTCGGGAATTCTGATGGCGGTTTCCACGTTGGTACCGTACATCCATATCATGATCGACTTCGGTATCGGTGAGGTTACGGATCAGCGTGTCTCCATGATGCCCTCCTTCACGGGATTCCTGATACTCATCCTGGGTATCGCGACGATAATCATCTTTGCCATGGGTCTTAAGGACAAGGCCCTGTTCCTTGTGGCGGCGGCATTTATCTTTAATGTCTACCAGATCATCAAGATCGGTATCTCCAAGGGACAGGTGGAGTCCCTGGGCAATGCGTATAACGACATCGTGTCGTCCCTTGCCGTTCCGGGATCGAGCCCCGTTCCCGCCGAGATCGCGGTCAATTTCATGCCGGGATTCTACATCTTGATCGTTGCTACGGTCCTGATGACGGTATTCGGCTTTGCCTACGCCACATCCGAGGAATCATAACCGTTCTTATTTTGATATAATGACGGTATGAGAAATACCGTAGAAGTAAAAAGATCCGTCCTCATGTCCGTGGAAAACCCGGGACGTTACGTGGGCGGCGAGAAGAATCAGATAATAAGAGAAGACGTTTTAAGAGAGCTGGACGAGAAGGGAACGTGCAGCGCTGTCAGGACTGCGTTCTGTTTCCCGGATGTATACGAGATCGGCATGAGCAATCTCGCCCTGCAGATCCTCTATAAGGTGCTTAATTCCGAGCCCTGGACCTCCTGTGAACGTTTCTTCTCCCCCTGGCCCGACATGGATGCCAAGATGAGGGAGAACGATATACCCCTTTATTCCATGGAAACAAGATCGCCGCTTTACGATTTTGACGTGGTGGCCTTTTCCATCGGATACGAGATGGCCTTTACCAACATCCTTCAGATGCTGGATCTGGGAAGGGTGCCCTTCAGGACTTCCGAGCGCACGGAAAAGGATCCCATTGTGGTATGCGGCGGTCCCGTAGCCTATAACATCGAACCCATGGCGGATTTCTTCGATGCGGTATTCATGGGTGAAGGCGAGGAGATGAACCTGGAATTCACCAGGGCCGTCAAGGAATATAAGGACGGCGGGAAAAAGGACAGGAAGGAGTTCCT
>DNAE01000107.1 GCA_003543635.1 Clostridiales bacterium
AGATCCCGTGAGAATGCCGAGAAGACCAGGATCAACATCAAGAAGCAGCTGACGGGGAAGATCGACATCAACAACAGGATAAAGAAGTTCGTCGACTGCAGATCTAAGGATACGGGCAGGAGAGAACTCTATATAGTTGAGGGTGATTCCGCATTGGGTTCCGTAAAGCTCGGAAGGGATGCGGAGTTCCAGGGCGTCATGCCCGTAAGAGGTAAGATCTTAAACTGCCTCAAGGCGGACTATGCAACCATCTTCAAGAGCGAGATCATCACTGACCTGGTAAAGGTCCTGGGATGCGGAGTCGAGATCAGCAACAAGCACAGCAAGGACATGAGTGCCTTTAACCTGGATATGCTCAGGTGGAACAAGATCATAATCTGTACCGATGCCGACGTGGACGGTTTCCAGATCAGGACCCTTATACTGGCCATGATCTACAGGCTCATGCCCACCCTTATCGAGAAAGGATTCGTATATATCGCAGAGTCGCCCCTTTTTGAGATAACACACCACAGAAAGGGAAAGAACGGCGGTGACGATACATACTTCGCCTTTAATGAGAAGGAGAAGACCGAGATATTAAGCAAGCTCGGGGAGGATGCGAACATCACCATCCAGAGATCCAAGGGTCTCGGTGAGAACGAACCCGAGATGATGTGGCAGACCACCATGAACCCCAAGACAAGAAGGCTCATCAAGGTTTGCCCCGAAGATGCAAAGAAGACGGCGGAGATATTTGATCTCCTGCTGGGAGAGAACCTTGCGGGAAGGAAGCAGCATATAGAGCAGGACGGACATCTCTATCTTGATATGCTGGATGTCGGGTGATACATATGACCAGAAAGAAAAAAGACGATAACATCAATTCCAATTCCCTCAAGGCAAGGCTTACGGACAGCAGCGCTCCCGATATGCCCCCCGTTGACCAGCCCATCACCGAGATGCTGGAGATCAACTACATGCCCTATGCCATGAGTGTCATCGTATCCCGTGCGATCCCCGAGATCGACGGATTCAAGCCTTCCCACAGGAAGCTCCTCTACACCATGTATAAGATGGGCCTTTTGACGGGTAACAGGACCAAGTCCGCCAACGTGGTGGGTCAGACCATGAAGCTCAACCCCCACGGCGATATGGCCATCTACGAGACGATGGTACGTCTCACCAGGGGTAACGGCGCGCTCCTTCACCCCTATGTGGATTCCAAAGGTAACTTCGGTAAGCAGTATTCAAGGGATATGCAGTTCGCCGCCCCCAGGTATACGGAGGTAAGGCTCGAGAAGCTCTGTGAGGAACTGTTCAAGGGCATCGACAAGAATGCCGTTGATATGGTGGATAACTACGACGGTACCCTTAAGGAGCCCGTCCTTCTTCCGGCGACCTTCCCCTCGGTACTCGTTAATGCCAACCAGGGAATTGCCGTTGGTATGGCATCCAACATCTCATCCTTCAATCTCAGGGAGGTGTGCGAGGCTACGATCGCTTATCTTAAGGATAAGGAAACGGATCTTATGGACTATATGCCCGCACCGGATTTCTCCGGCGGCGGACAGATCCTCTACGACAAGGATCAGATGAGGAGTATCTACGAGACGGGTAAGGGATCCTTCTCCGTCAGAAGCAAGTACACGGTGGATAAGAAGAACAATCTCATCGAGATCACCGAGATCCCTTATTCCACGTCCTCGGATGCCATAATCGACAACATCGCCGATATCGTGAAGCAGGGCAAGGCCAAGGAGATCAACGACATCAGGGATGAGACGGACCTGGACGGTCTCAAGATAACCATCGAGTGCAAGAGGGGAACGGACCACGAGGCTCTCATGACGAAGCTCTTCCGCTTCACCAAGCTCCAGGATTCCTTCTCCTGCAATTTCAATATCCTGATCGACGGAAATCCCAGGGTACTGGGAGTTCGCGAGATAATCGACGAGTGGCTTGACTGGAGACGGGGCTGCTTAAGGCGCGAGATGGAGTTCGATCTTGATAAGAAGAAGTCCAGACTTCACCTTTTGGAAGGTCTCGAGATGATCCTCCTGGATATCGACAAGGCCATCAGCATAATAAGGAATACGGAACTTGAAGAGGACGTTATCCCCAACCTCATGAAGGGATTCGGCATCGATAAGATACAGGCCGAATACGTCGCCGAGATCAAGCTGCGCAATATCAATAAGCAGTATATCCTCAACAGGATCGCCGATAAGGAGAAGCTTATCGATGAGATCAGTGATATCGAGGATATCCTTGCCAAGCCCAAGAGGATCGACAAGATCATAGCCGACACCTTGTCGGAGGTCGCCAAGAAGTACGGACAGGACAGAAGAACCGAGCTCATCATGCCCGAGAGCGTCCAGACCTTCGAACCCGCCCAGATCATATCCGATTACAGGGTGCACCTCATGCTCACCAGGGAGGGATACCTCAAGAAGGTGACCATGAACGTCCTTAAGAAGACGGAGGACCTGAAGCTTAAAGACGGAGACGAGATCGTGCAGGATATCGAATCCGAGAACCGAAGCGAGATCTTATTCTTCACGGACAAGTGCAATGTCTATAAGGCGAAGACCTATGATTTCCCGGACAACAAGGCTGCGGATTTCGGTTCCTTCCTGGCAAATGACCTGGGCCTTGATGACGGGGAAAGGGTGCTCTTCATGCACGTAACCACGGACTACAAGGGAAAGATCATGATCGGCTTCGAGAACGGAAAGGCTGCGCTCTTCCCGGTCAATGTATATGAGACGAAGCAGAACAGGAAGAAGCTCATCAACGGATTCTCCGACAAGTCAAAGGCGGTATCCTTCCTCTGGCTTCCCGAGGAGGAGGACCCGGATCTCGTTGCCAGGTCCAACCTCAAGAAGGCGGTTGTATTCAAATCATCCCTCGTGCCCCTGAAGACCACGAGGACTACCCAGGGCGTTCAGCTCCTTGTATCCAAGAAGGGTTCGGTACTGACCGAGATCGCCCCTCTCTCGGAGGTGGGCATCCAGGATCCCGAATACTACAGGATCAGGAAGCTTCCCGCCATCGGATACTACATAAAAGAAGACTCCTTCGAGAACAAGCAGCTCAGATTGGACGATCTTTGATAAGGAGTTGACGAAGTGAGCATATCGGGAAGAGATCTGTACGGTAGATTAGGCGATAATGCCGTCAAGACGAGGGGACATGCAGTCGCCTCCGTGATCTGCCTTATCCTGATCGGCTTCCTGGTATCCCTTATATTCATCAATGATATCAACCTCAAGCGGGAGGAGACCGCGTATCCCGCATTCCAGGAGGCCCTGGATGCCGGGGATTACGAGAAGGCCCTGTCCATATACAGGGAACTCCACGACCGGGTTGTTGCCGCCGATGACGGATCCACGGATCTCTATGACCGGGACAGGGAAGTCATGGCTCAGATGGAGGAACTGGTAAACAGCAAGCTTTCCATGATCGAGCAGAAGGTCAGGGAGGAGCGTTACGAGCTGTCCAACGGGGATATCCTGTTCATGAACGAGATGGAGGAGCTCACCTCATCCCAGATAACCGGATGGCTGAGTGACCTTTGCGAGGAATTCCTCCTGGGATCCATCGAGAAGCCCGACGTCATATTCATCTTCGACCAGATGAGCAGGATCGGAAATATATCCGCCTCGGCGACCCCCATGCTCAAGGATCTGGAATCCATCGAGATGGCCAGGGGCGACGTCCAGACGGCGGAGAGGGAGTTCGAGGACGGCAATTATATCTCCGCGGTCCAGATCTACCAGGGCGTCACCGAGAACTACGACGGATTCGTCTTTGATTTCTCCACCGAAAGGGTCACGGAGATAAAGGATATCATGTACGAGCCCATGCTCAACGAGGGCGAACACATGCTTCGCCGTTACATGTACTATTCCGCCGAGACTTTGCTCTCGGATATGGCGGTGATATTCCCCGACGACGACAGGATCAATGCGGATCTCATAGAAGCAACATCGAATACATATCCCACGGAAGTCTACAGGGGCTCCGTGGAGGTCCTCTGCGTAAGACAGCTGGTGGCCGATCCCACCAGGATCTACGCCAATAACTACGTGGGTTCCGATAAGGGACTTTACCTCACCGCCACGGAGTTCGCCCGCATGCTGGAACAGCTCTATGCCAACGACTACGTCCTCGTGGACGCGGAAAGCCTGGCGGATCTGTCCAGCGATACGTTCATCACCGAGACGGACCTGGTGGTCCCCGTGGGCAAGAAACCCCTTATCCTGGTCATCGAGAACCTCGATTACAGCGCATATACATATAACAAGGGCCTTTGCTCGAGACTGGTGCTCAACGAGCAGGGCCAGGTGTGCGGCGAGTACGAGGACATCAACGGCGAGACAATGGTGGACAGGGAGGCGGAGGCCATAGGCATCCTTGATGCCTTCGTGGAGGAGCATAATGATTTCTCCTTCAACGGAGCGAAGGGTGTTATCTCCCTCTGCGGATATGAGTCCGTCTTCGGATACGTTATCAGCGAGGACGAGGAGGACGACAGGAATACGGCCCTTTCCGCAGCAGGACGTCCCTCCGTGGACTTCTCCGATACGGATATCGAGAACAACAGGGCGGTCGTCTCCGAGATAATGGGAGTCCTTACTGACACGGGATGGAAGATCGCAAGTTCCACCTACGGCAATATCAACGCCTTCGACGCCGATATGGAGGAGATAGTGGCGGATACGGAGAAGTGGATGGATCAGGTCGGATCCCTGACGGAGAACGTCTCCATGATCGTTTATCCCGGTGGAAACTACATATACGGTACGGATCCCAGGGCGGAATACCTGAAGAACAACGGTTTCAGGATATTCTTCGGCATAGGTTCCAATCCCTATTACATCTACGGAAGTAATTATCTGTACTACGACAGGGCCATCATAAGCCCCGATTCCCTTAATAACATCGACTATTCCAGGCTCTTCGACAAGGACCTGGTCCTGGACCCCGAGAGATACGGGATCCCCGACGAAGAAGTCTGATGTTCCATGTTAAAATTATGTTTCCTTTTAATAAGCGGGTGGATTGAAATCAAATTTATCTATATAATTGTAAAAGACAGATGAGGAGGAGAAGATCATGGCTAAAGTTGATAACCTTTCTAAGTACGAAGAGAACGAACCCATCATCTGGAAGGACAGAAAGCGCATCCTCGGTATGCCCATATCCTTCACCAGATACAGCTTCGATCATAACAAGTTTTATACCAAGGTAGGCTTATTTAACCTGTCCGACGATTCACTTCTCCTTTACAGGGTCCTGGATATCAAGCTCACTAGATCCTTCTGGCAGAGGATATTCGGTGTGGGAACGGTGACACTCGTTTCCGCTGACCAGTCCACCCCCAATCTCGTGGTGAAGAATATCAAGGATTCCGAGCGTGTAAGGAATGTTTTGAGTAAGATAGTCGAAGACGAGCGCGACGAGAAGAGGGTACTCGGCAAGGAGATGTTCGGTGCCGCAGGCGCGTTTGATACGGAGGGTGTGGAACACCCGATCGATACGATCTGAGAAAGGACAGTAAGTGGAGACCAGGCTAGACAGATATGCAGCAGCCAGAGAGAATAAGATCGCTCAGCTTAAAGAACTGATCGACAAGTACGACAATATCGTATTTCTCGGCGGTGCCGGCGTATCCACGGAAAGCGGTATCCCGGACTTCAGGAGCGGTGACGGTATCTATAACCAGGATAGCGGCTTCTCCTACAGACCCGTTGACATAATCTCCCATTCTTTCTTTATTGAACATCCCGAGGAATTCTACGATTTCTATAAGAGAAAGCTCCTTTATCCCGATGCCAAGCCCAACAAGGCCCATTATGCCCTTGCGAGACTGGAACGTCAGGGTAAGCTCATGGCGATAATCACCCAGAATATCGACAGGCTCCATCAGGATGCGGGCAGCAAGAATACCATCGAACTTCACGGTTCGGTCTTCCGCAATTACTGTATGGACTGCGGAAAGAAGTACGATATCGAATACATCGCCGAGCAGGACGGTGTGCCCAGATGCAGTAAGTGCGGAGGCATCGTCAGACCCGGCATTACCCTTTATGAGGAGAATCTCGAGCACGATAAGGTGGATGCAGCCATTAAGGCGCTTAAGAAGTGTGATCTTCTTATCATTGGCGGAACGTCCCTTACGGTATATCCCGCGGCCACATTCTCCCAGTTCATTAAGCATGACAGGATCGTCATAATCAATAAGAGCTCCACCTATCTCGATCTCACGGCTATGCTCACCATCCACGGAAGCATAGGAAAAGTGCTCGATGAGGTGGTGCCCAAGAGAAGGAATAAGGAACAGATGGAACACGCGAGAAAGGTGGAGGCCAAGAGGGCTGCAGCCCGTAAGAGAAAGGCTACCATCGAAGCAAAGAAGAAAGCGGAGGATAAGGGAAAAGGCTGATGGTATCAGATGTTTCATTTTACGAAGATAAAGTAAAGGATCTCGACGTTTTGTTGGGATCGAAGGATATAACAAACCGCAGGTTAGGTGCTCTGCGGCTTTTCTTTTTTATTGTTTCACTGTTCATGTTCCTTGCGGGGTATTTCCTTAAGAAGAATACGATCCTGATGTGTTCGGCGATCCTTCCCCTGGCGGTATTCCTCGTCCTTGTCGTCGTCCACGGCAAGCTTAAAAAGGAGATAGCCGTTCTCGAGAAGAAAAGGGAGGTAACCTCCCTTTATATCGCCAGGATAAACGGTGATTTTGAAAGCCTTAAGGACGGCGGTTCCGAGTTCGAGCCCCAAAGGCACGACTATTCCCTTGATCTGGACGTATTGGGAGATCATTCCCTTTTTGCCCTTTACAATATCTCCGAGACTTTCTACGGCAGGGAGGAGTTCGCGGATCTTCTCCTGGGTAAGAAGAGCGGAAGCGAGAGGTCTTCCGGTGCCGTCAAGGAACTTATGGGGAAGAGGGATCTTCTGATCGACTACCAGTGCGAAGCGTCTGATCCCGACATAAATAAGAACAAGAGGGCATTGATCAATTTCTCGGTGAGGGATAAGGATATAGGGGATAAGAAGAGAAATCTCGCAAGATTTCTCCCCTTTCTTTGGATAATAGTACCCGTTGTCTTCTTTATCTATGAGCCCTTTGCCTCCGCGGCGATCCTTTTGATCATGGCTGTCAATACTGCGGTCAGGTTCTTCGTTGCCTCCGTTTACGATGAAGACCTCACCCTGGCAAACGGCGTCTCCAAGCAGGCGGATGCCTTAAGGAAACTCTTCCTTTTACTGGAGAACGAGAACTTCGAGGATCCCTACATGAAGGAGCTTATAGCAGCGGGAGAAAAAGGAGATGTCAGTGTCTCCTCCTGGCTCCGGGAGATCTCCTCGGCATGCGCTCTTTGTAACCTCAGGGCGCAGCCCCTTTTCGCTTTGCTCTTAAACTGTGTTCTGCCCTTTGATCTTCTCTGTGCAGACCGTCTTTTCACCATGTCCCGTAAGTACGGCGATTGCTTCAGAAAAGCCCTGCCGGCCTTATCTTCCATAGAGGCCTTGATGTCCTGCGCGGTGGTGGGTCTTGTCTCCGCGGAGTCCTGTTTTCCGGAGTTTACCGAGGGAGCATATTTTGAAGGGGAGGACATAAGGCATCCCCTCCTGGACCCTGCCAAGTGCGTTCCCAATTCCATTAAGCTCGACAAGACTAAGGCCCTTATCACGGGTTCCAACATGTCCGGTAAGACGACCCTCATCAGGACCGTCGGCATCAATGCACTCCTTGCCTACGCGGGAGCTCCCGTCCCGGCGAAAAGAGTCACCCTCGGGAGAATGAAGATCGTAAGCTCCATGAGGATAGTGGACAGCATTGAAGAGCAGATGAGTACCTTCAGGGCAGAGCTCGTGCGGATCGGAAGGATAATTGAAGTTGCTAAGGAAAATGTCCCCATGCTCTTCCTGATCGACGAGATCTTCAGGGGAACCAATTCCGCCGACAGGACCGAAGGTGCCCTTATCGTTCTCCAGAATCTTGACAAAAAACACATAATCGGACTCATGACCACCCACGATTATGCACTATGTGACAGAGTTTCCGATACCATGGAAAATATCGTTTATTATCATTTCTCCGAGAAGTATAATGACGACAGTATTTCATTTGATTATAAGCTTCATGACGGCGTTTCCCATGAATCGAATGCCAGATTCCTCATGAAGCTCGTAGGGATAGAATAGGAGGAACCATGAAGTCTTTTATCAACGAATCCGATTTTTTGAGGGGAGTTTCCGCGTCAAAACTGCTTAAGGAGTACGGCTCACCCCTTTATGTCTATAACGAGGAACTGCTCCGCAAGTCCATGAGGACGGTGGCTTCCATCATCACCAAGTACCCTTATACGGCGAACTTCTCCATGAAGGCCAATTCCAATCTAACGATCCTCAAGATGTGCCTTGAGGAGGGACTTAACTGCGATGCCATGAGTGAAGGGGAGATAAGGCTCCTCATGAAGGCGGGATTCCCCAAGGAGAGGATCTTCTTCGTACCCAATAACGTTTCTTCGGATGAACTCAGATTTGCCATTGAGAACGGTATCCTGACGAGCCTCGACAGTATCGATCAGCTCGATATGTACGGGGAGCTCAATCCCGGTGGAAAGTGCTCCGTAAGGCTCAATCCCGGCGTGGGTGCGGGTCACCATCAGAAGGTGGTAACCGCGGGTAAGAACACCAAGTTCGCCATCACCGACGACCAGCTGGACCTTATGTTCGAGACGGCAAAGAAGCACGATCTTAAGATCGTCGGCATCAATCAGCACATCGGTTCCCTTTTCATGCAGGGGGATCAGTTCCTTGCTGCAGTAAAGAATCTGCTCCATATGGCCGAGAGGTTCGAGCATCTGGAGTTCATCGACTTCGGCGGCGGCTTCGGTGTGCCCTACCATAAGGTATCCGAGAACGAGGCGCCCTTCGATTTTTCGAAGTTCAATCCCAAATTCGAAGCTATCCTGGACGAGTTCGTTGAAAAGCTCGGCTATGCGCCCCTTTTCAAGACAGAGCCCGGCAGGTACACCTGCTGTGAGGGCGGTATCCTCCTGGGAAGCGTTCACGCCGTAAAGACAAACGGCGATAAGAAGTTCGCAGGTACCGATATCGGTATGAATATCTTGGCAAGACCCACCCTTTACGGATCCTGGCACGATGTGGAGATCTTAAGGGACGATAAGCCCGTTACGGAAGGCGAGAGGGAGACTGTCACGATCACGGGAAATATCTGCGAGTCCGGTGATATCATCGCGGGTGATCGTGATCTGCCCAAGATGAGAAGGGGAGATATCGTCTGTGTCCTCGATGCGGGAGCCTACGGCTATTCCATGGCATCTAACTACAACTGCAGGCTCCGCCCTGCGGAAGTGCTCATCAAGGACGACGGATCCGTGGAACTCATCAGGAAAAGAGACACGTTTGAAGACCTTTTCAAGGGATTTGATATATGATTTCTTGAAAAACTGAAACAATAACAGATTTTTGTCACAATTTGTTCAAATTTGTTTGCCACACTATTATATTTATTATAAAATACTAAAAGTATGGCACTTGAAGCATTAGGACAATACAGATCTCTGGTAGTCGATTATTCGATAATAAGGGAATATGCCGGCACGGCGTTGTTCGGCGAATTCCTCGACCTTATCGTTTCTTCTTCCGCGGACATTTATGTTTCCAAATCCTTCAAGTTGCTCCACTATTGCGTTATCCACCAGGCAGACACAAAGAATGCATCAGCTTCAAATGCCATGCGAGATTTTTGCAGTCTTTTGTTGCCCGGAAGGAAGCTCCATTCCGTTCAGACCACCGAGACGACGGAGTTTATGGCAGGTATTGCGGAACTTCCGGATTGCTGCATCGTCACTACGGCCACGGGTATATTCACAAAGAGGCTCCTGGAGAAGAAGCCCGGATTTAAGTGTGACCTGGCCATGCTGGAAGCGGGAAAGGTCACGATCTACCACGGTCTCGATGATCTTCTTTCCAACTACGAGCTTCAGAAGATAAGTCCCCTTGCATCGGTCAACAAGTATCTTGAGGCATCCGCCTTCTGTAACGTGGGGGACACCGTAACCACAGGGGAGCAGAAGCCCATCGTCCTCACCAAGAGGATCAGCAGCGGAGCGGAGGGAATGGTATTTGCCACCGATAATCCCAAGCTGGTCGCCAAGATCTATCACAGGGGGGTGATCACGCCCCTC
>DNAE01000103.1 GCA_003543635.1 Clostridiales bacterium
ATTAAATCACTTTTGAGACATCCCCGCTTATCGGATCAATTCCTTTTATGCGCTGGCCTTGACAGTATTCCAGATCTCGGTGTATCTCTCTTCGATCTCAGAGGAGGAATAGTAGACTTCGAGGGTAGCGAAGATCTCCTCCGTGGGATAGTAGTAGATGTTATTGGCAACCTCGGGGTCGAGCATGGCGCGGGCCTCGGTGTTGGGTGTGGAATAACCGACGTATTCGCAGTTCTCAAGGGCGATCTCAGGCTCATACATGAAGTTGATGAAGTCGTGGGCGCCCTCTACGTTCCGGGCGTTGGCGGGGATGCACATCATGTCGACGGACCAGTTGGAACCCTCGGGGAGAACGAACTGAAGATCGATGTCGTCGTTGCCGAGCTCCTCGATCCTGTCCAGCATAACGATGTGGTCACCGGACCAGGCAAGGGATGCGGCAAGCTCGCCGGAAGCCATCTTGTCCTTGAGGTTGTCGACGCCGTAGGCGGGATTGAGGCTCTCCTTCTGGGCGATGAGGAGTTCCTGGGCAGCGGCAAGCTGCGCGTCGTCCATGGAGTTGATGGAGTAACCCAGATAGTTAAGGGCGCATCCGATGGACTCTCTCATGGAATCGTACATTCCGATCTCTCCGGCATTTGCCTCGTTATAGAGAACATCCCAGATCACTTCAGCATCCGTCGTTCCCTCGGGAAGGGTGATCTTGTTGGCGTCGTAAACAAGTCCTACCGTGCAGTACAGATAGGGGATGGCATAGTCCAGGACCTCATCGGAGAGGGACTTGTCCTGGGCGTACTGGAGCTCGTTAAACACGGGATCCATGTACTTGGAAACGTTGGGAATGAGATTCCAGTCGATGGGCTGGATCCTCTCCTCGTTGATGAGACGGCAGACCATGTACTCGGAGGGCACGATGATGTCGTAGGTGTTATCCAGGTTGGGATACATCGTCTCGTTCGTCTCGAATGTTCTGTAGACGACCTTGTACTGGGGATATGCCTCCTCAAACTTCGCGATGGTATCCTCGGCGATGTACTCACCCCAGTTGTAGATGATGAGTTCCTGTCTGCTGTCGCAGGCCGTTGCCGCCAGTGCGGAGAAAGCCGTCATGGCGAGTGCGGCACCTGCGGATAAGATCTTCTTGATGCTCTTGTTCATTTCTTTTTAACTCCTTCTTTTTTGAACGATGACAGGTTGGAGAGGATGAGAAGGATGAGGACCGCCGCGAACAGGATCGTGGTAAGTGCGTTCATCTTCGGATTGACTCCGAACTTGGCCATCGAATATATCTTCATGGGCAAGGTCTGGGTAGAACTGTCCACATTGAAGTTGGAAATAAGATAGTCGTCCACCGACATGGTGAATGTCAGCATGAGGGCGGACAGGATGCCCGGCATGATCTCGGGGATGATGACGAGCCTTAAGGTCTGCCACTGGGTGGCTCCCAGATCCATGGCGGCCTCGGACAGGTTCTTGTCCAGCTGCTTGATCTTGGGGTTGATGGATAATATCGCAAAGGGTACGCAGAATGCAATGTGGGCGCAGATCAACGTGAACTGTCCCTTCTGTACTCCCAGGAAGGAGAACAGGAGCATGAAGGCGATACCGATGACGAGCTCCGGCATGACGTTGGGGATATAGGTAAGGCTCATTATCGCCGTCTGCATCTTCTTATTCAGATAGGCGATACCGAGGCAGGATACCACTCCGAACACGGTGGATACCACCGCCGCAACGGAAGCGATCTTTAAGGTGGTGAGAAGTGCCTCCAAAAGCTCTCCTCCGTCGGAACCCGAGAAGAGGTTCGTGTAGTTCCTGATGGTGAACCCGCCCCAGATGAAGGACTTGGGCACGCTGTTGAAGGAATACACGATGAGGATCGCGATGGGAAGATAGAGGAACAACAGGATGAGCCCGATATAGATATTGGGTACAAGGCGCTTTAGCATTCTCATAAGACCATACCTCCCGAACCTGATGCTTCCTTATCCTGGTTCCTCAGAACTCCCATGGTGATGAGGACGAAGATGAGGAGGATCAGGGAGAGAACATTACCGGCCTGCTGGTAGGTGGTGCTCTCGTTCAATATGAAGGACTGAACCGTATTACCTATGGTGGTCTTGGACCCCTCGGAGATGATATCGGGGATCATGTAGAAGGTCATGGAGGGCATGAATACCATCTGGATACCCGAGATGACACCGGGGAGAGACAGGGGGAACAGGACCTTCATGAAGGTCTGTATCTTGTTGGCTCCCAGATCCTCCGCAGCCTGGGAAAGGCTGGAATCGATCTTTACCAGCACCGAATAGATGGGCAAGATCATGAAGGGCAGGAAGTCGTTCACCATAACGAGCTTCGTGATGAAGTCGGACATGGCGGGATTTTGCAGGAACATTATGGGATCATTGATGAGTCCCATGGATCCCAGGAGCGTATTGAGCACTCCCGTCTCTCCGAAGAAGGCACGCCATGCGTATGTACGGAGCATGGTATTCATCCACATGGGAAGGACCAGAAGCAGGAGGAGCTTCGACGAGGTCTTATGGAGCCTCTTTGTCCTCTCCGCCATTATGAAGGCAAGGGGATATGAGATGATGAGGCATCCGATGGTTGTCCAAATGGCGTAATCGAGGCTTCTTACGAATACCGAGAAGTATTCCTGCAAAGTGACCTTCATTCCGTAGAAGGTGGTGGTCACCGTCTTATTGGCAAAGAGCGTGGAAAATCCCGCGGTCGTGAATGTATATCCGCCGGCGGTCTTGGCGAAGAACGCTCTGAAGAGGATCAATGCCAGGGGCAGGATCGTAAATACGACTATCCAGAGTATATAGGGGTAAGCCAGAAGCTTCATGCTCATCCGAAGGCCCAATGCTCCGTAGATGCATGCAAAGATACCCAGCACCAGAAGGATCGCCAGGATATTTCCCGTGAGGGTCTGGACCACGTAGAGCCTTTGGGACGTCATATTGTTATCGGCGATCATCTTGTCCGTAACGAAGTGGGAAAGCGTATACGTGTGGATAATGAGCCTGAGCACAAAGAGCACCATAACGGAAAGGCATCCCAGGCGCTTCTTGGTGCGGTTATCCGAATAAAGCTGAAAGCCCAGTGCCAGCGTCGTTGCCGCCACGGATATGATGATGGTGAGAGTAAACATAAGGGCACCGAACATCTTGAAATCCAATGCCACCATCCCGTCTCGAAGTCCCACCGTGACCTCCGGATCCAATATCAGGGAGAAGAGGGAATAGACCTTCTGCTTCTTATACTGGACGAAGAGTTCGAACATGGGGATAAAGATGGCGATCAAGGACAGTATCGCCGTTATACACATAACGACGGCATGTATCGGCATAAGCGATATCCTTGTCTTTAATTCTTTCATTCCTTATCCTCCGGAACCTCTTCTTCGTCTTCGATGTTGACGCCGAATCCTCCGGGGACCGGAGAGAACTGCGATTTTCTCATGATATGTATGTCATCGGGATCCAATGTGAGACCGACTCTCTGGCCGACGGTAACGGGGTCCACGTCGTGGATCATCCACATTACGCCGTTGTCGCCCTCCACCATGATCTCGTAGTGAACGCCCTTGAAAACGATGCTGATAACGGTGCCGTTAATGTAGTTCTCATTCTCCTCCTTGACGTAAATATCCTCGGGCCTAACGACCACGTCGACCTTATTGACCTTGCCCTCCTCCATCTCGGGGAAAAGGGGATCGACGCACTCGAAGGTGGAACCTGCGAAGGTGACTTCGAAGTCCTTCTTCATGGTGCCGGGAATGATATTGGACTCACCGATGAAGTCGGCGACGTAAGCATTCTTGGGCTCGTTATAGATATCTATGGGAGTACCGATCTGCTGGATAATGCCGTCCTTCATGACGATGATGGTATCGCTCATGGTGAGGGCCTCTTCCTGATCGTGGGTAACATATACGAAGGTGATGCCGAGTTCCCTCTGCATCTCCTTGAGCTCTATCTGCATCTCCTTCCTCATCTTGAGGTCAAGAGCGCCCAAGGGCTCGTCCAGGAGCAGGACGCGGGGCCTGTTGATGATGGCCCTGGCAATGGCAACTCTTTGCATCTGACCGCCGCTGAGCTGGTCAATGTACCTCTTCTCATATCCCTCGAGGCCCACGGTCTTAAGGGCCTTGGATACCCTCTCCTTCACTTCCTTTTCGGGAACCTTCTTCAGGTGAAGACCGAAGGCAACGTTATCGAAAACATTAAGGTGCGGGAAGAGAGCGTATCTCTGGAATACCGTGTTGATATGCCTCTTGTGTGCAGGGACTTTAAGCAGATCCGAACCCTCGAAGTTCACGATGCCCGAATCCGCCGTCTCGAAGCCCGCAATGATCCTGAGGGTCGTGGACTTACCGCATCCGGAGGGACCCAGGAGCGTTATGAACTCATTGTTCCTGATATAAAAAGTTATATCCTTCAGGACCTGGTTGTCATCGAAACTCTTATTGAGCCCTTTGATCTCGATGATGTGCTCCCTTCCGGTCTTGT
>DNAE01000033.1:0-9653 GCA_003543635.1 Clostridiales bacterium
CCCGTTTTAGGTCCCAAACGCCGCCAAGGTGAGTGGCACATTATTAGGAAATGAGCTGATGATCGGGCAGAAGGGGAGAGGTATTATCCGAAGAAAAACAAAATGCTCTTTACCATTAAGGGGTAAGCCGTGTATAATAAGCGAGAAAAATCTCACTTTTATATGGAGGACTTACCATGGACATAATGCATCCGAAGGCGGCAATAGGAACCAATGCCTGGGGCGGAAGGATATACGGGGGACTCATAAGGGGCGACTACGTTGAGGACGAGGTCATAGGTCAGATGATAGAGGAATCGGTGAAGCTCGATATCCCCCTGTTCGATCTTGCCCGGGACTACGGCTTCGGCAAGGCACAGAAGATGATGGGGCGCCTGGGAAACAAGGACACCCTCATATCCGCAAAATATACACCCTTTACCCACTACAGGAAGGGGTGCGTCAGGAAGTCGCTGGAAAAGGATCTTCAGGATTTCGGAAGATCCTTCGTGGATATCTACTGGCTCCATCTTCCCACGGATCTTAAAGATCATCTGGTGGAGATCGCGGAGCTTTATAAGGAGGGGAAGATAAGATATGTGGGCGTATCTAACTTCGATCTGGAGGAATGTAAGAGGTCCAAGGAGATACTGGAAGCTCACGGGATACCCCTTTACGGCGTACAGAACCACTATAGCATCATCTGCAGGGAGTGGGAGACAAACGGCCTTTTAAAGTGGTGCCGTGAGAATAATATCCTTTTCTGGGGATGGGCAGTGCTGGAGGAGGGACTTCTCGTGGATCCCTCTTCCATGAGAAGATCCGTTATGAAGAGCATATATAACGGAAGGGTCAAGAAGCTTTCGGGACTTTACGATGTGATGGGGCAGATCGCAACCCGCAGGAACGTGAAGATCCCCATGATAGCCATCGCCTACTGTGCCGCAAAGGGAGTGGTACCCGTGGTGGGATGCAGGAAGCCGTCCAGGGTCAGGGAACTTAGTGAAAGCGTTTCCCTGGAACTTACCCCGGAGGAGATCGAAAGATTGGAGAGCGCAGCGGACGCATCAAATGTTAAGATAATGGGAGCAGATATTTTCAGGCCCTTTGTCCTGAAGGAACGGAGATAGGAGATAATGGCGATAAGGCAGAGGCGTACCGGGGATGTGATCGTACAGGAGAGGGCGGAGAAGACCAGGACAAAACTTCTTATATCCGCTCTGGAAATGTATTCGAAGAAGGGATACGCCAAGACCACCGTGGATGATATCGCGGGGAATGCGGGTCTTTCCGTGGGGGTTGCCTACAGGTATTTCAAGAACAAGAAGGACATCCTTCTGTCCTCCATGGAGTACGCTTTCCTGAATATGGAGGAGATAAGCGGAACGAATGTGGAGGATCTCGTCTCCGGGGATATCAGGAAGATCCTGGAGAAGTTCGAGTCTCTCCACGAGGGAAACAAGGCACTTCACGAGGAACTGGAAAGCTTAAGGCACAGCGACAAGGATGTGGGGGATCTTTACAGGACTTTCACCTCTGAGGCCCTTTCCAAGATCCACGAAAAGCTCGGGGAGAGTATAAGCTACGAGGATCTGGTGATGGCCGTTGACATGATGGAATGCTTCTGCCACCACCGCATAAGCGGAGATCTTGATGAGGATAGCTTAAACAGACTCCGGGAAAAGACTGCAAGGACCGTTTCAGGTCTCCTGGACCGATCATCTGTTTAAGTTAGCAAGAAAATATGATATCTTGATAATAATTATTTGGAACAGGGGGAAGATATCATGTTCTTTTCATTTCTTACGGGTACGCCTCTCACCGAGGATATCCTGGGTAGGGACAAGGATGCCTATGTGGAATCCATGTCGAACTATGAGACCAATTCGATCGCTTACATTCTCTTAGGGGTGGCTGCATTGATCTTTATCCTCATGATCGCCTGTATCGTTTCTTCCGTAATAGGCGGGAAGAAGGGGAACAAAACCCGGGTGATCATCGGCATCGTCGGTGCGGTACTTCTTGCCTTCGGACTCATTCCGGTCCTCGGTGCGGGAGCCCTGGCGATCCTGCCGTCTATGGCCGCCAAGGAGATACTGGATAAGGAAGTGACGGTGGAAACGGCGACCATAGAGTCCAAGAGCATTGTTGAATCGTCTGTTTCCCATACGGGCCGTGGCACGACAATTACGGACTATAATCTCATCTGCGATAACGGTGAGCTGTACAAAGTCCCCGAGGATGTCTACGAGAGGGCGGAGGTCGGACAGACCTATTACTTCGGTATTATCGGTGACTACCACTCTAACTGCTTCAATATCTACAGCGTGGATGAGTACGAGTATCCCGCCTGAGTCTTAATAAATATCCGAGCAAAAAAGAAGGACTGTCCGCGGACAGTCCTTTTAAGTCTTTTAAGAGGGAGATCACTCAGCGGTATCGTACTTAGCCATCTCCAGGGCGAGCTCCTCTGCCTTCTTTGCTTCCTCTTCGGCTCTCTGGGCAGCAGCTCTTGCTTCCTCTTCGGCCTTTCTTGCGGCAGCCATGGCTTCCTCGGCTCTCTTGGCGGCAGCTTCCGCTTTCTCTCTTGCTTCGGCGGCAGCCTGCTTAGCAGCTTCCTCTGCCTTCTCGGCGGCGATCCTGTCGTCTTCCTCGATCTTCTTCCTGTTGGCAAGTTCGTAAGCTTCTTCCGCAGTCTTGGCGGCCTGCTTGGCCTCCTCGGCCTTCTGGAGGGAATTCTTAAGGAGCTCTTCGGCGTGATCGGATGCTTCCTTGGCGGCTGCCTCGAATTCCTCGGCAGCCTTTCTGGCCTTCTCCTCTGCCTCCTTGGCGGCAACCCTTGCCTCGTGCTCCGTCTTCTTCTGGCTTGCTACCTTGAGTGCTTCCTCGGCCTTCTCGGCGGCTTCCTTGGCAGCAGCCTGGAGCTTATCCGCTTCGGCCTGGGCATCGCTGTATTCCTTCTCTGCAGTCTCGACGGCCTTAAGGGCTTCCGCCTCGGACTTGATGGCGGCTTCCTTGTCCTGTCCGGACTTGGTTACCTTGAGCCTTGCTTCCTCTGCCTTTGTCTGAGCATCCTCTGCTTCCTTTATGGCGGACTCTTCGCGCTTCCTTGCCTCGTCCAGCTCCCTCTTTGCCTTCTCGGCTGCAAGGGTGGCGGCGGTCTTGTTCTCGATCACGGAAGAGACACCGTTCTCTGCGCGCTGGGCGGCGATGGCCTTTGCTCGGTTAATGGATGCGGAAGGGGGTCTTTTAATGGGAGCCTTGAGTCCCGGAGGGGGAGTAGTCGTTTTGGAATCATCTTTATTAGAGGCGCTTGCGGCACTTCCGGGCCTTACGGGGGCAGAGGACTTTTTGTCTTCTCTTATGATGGAGGAGAGAACGGGTTCCCTGTTATCCTTCTTCCTTGATTCCTCAAGTTCCTTACGGGCTTCGATCTGAGCCTTGGCAGCCGCAGCACGTTCCCTGGCATAGTTGTTTGCTATAGGGGAGATGTGGGGACCCTTATTGCCGCTGTTTACGGGCGCGCCCGAGACATCGCCGGACGTGGAAAAGCCCATGGCAGGCGATCTTCCCTTAAATACATCCATGAATCCAGACATGACTTTCACTCCTTAAAAGTAAAATACTACTGACATTTTTATTATACTTTTTACATTAAATATTTCAAGTGTATTTCAGCTTTATGTGTGCAATGTGACGAAAAGTGCTTTTTTTTTTCGTGATTTATGAGATAATCGATGTCGGAGGAGTAAAGAGGAGGCAGATATGAGAAAAAGATTGGTGAGCGTTGTCGCACTTGTCATGGCGGCAGCGTGTTTTTTATGTTCGTGCACGGGTGGAGCCCTGACCAAGGTAACGGGTACCGTGATCGAAGAGAACTTCGACGGATCCACGAAGTATTACAGGCAGAATGGTGACTGTAAGATAACGGTCAGGGACGGCGAAGCGAACATCACCGACAGAAAGACCAGCAACGCCGGCATCGAGTTCCCCTGTGACGAGTTCAGGGGCAACGACATAATGGTGACGGCTTCCGTTAAGAGTGAGAATCCTTTCGTAAGGCTCTCCCTGAGATATGAGATCTTCGGAAACACATCCTACGTGACCATAGCGGAGGGCAATACCCTGTCCCAGTCGTTCCTTCCGGTAACGGGTGACATATCGATCCCCGCGAACGCGACGAACGCCGTGGTATATGTGGAGGCAGGAGATGTTATGGATATTACCGTCAGATCGGTAAGGATAGAGGTAAAGGGCGATTATAACGACCTGTCCGGAACCCCCGTGGATCAGCTTCAGGATCCCTCGGGTTACGAATCCTTAAAGGATATATACGCCGATTATTTCATGGTGGGCTCCGCGGTCCCCGCATCGGTCATAGATAACCCCAATAAGGAGTTCAGGGACCTTTTGAACCTGGAGTTCAATTCCGTGACCCCCGAGAACGAGCTCAAGCCCGAGAACGTCCTTGACGCGGACACGACCCTTTCCGACCCCGCCAAGTATAACGAGTGCCCGGCACTGGATTTCTCCGCGGCAAAGCCCATCCTGGACTACTGCGCGGAAAACGGCCTTAAGATGAGGGGCCATACCCTTATCTGGTATTCCCAGACCCCCTCGTGGCTGTTCTTCGAGAACTACGATGTCAACGGCACCCTTGCTTCAAGGGAGCTGATGCTCACCAGGATGGAGAACTATATCGATTCCGTCATGAACTGGTGTGAGGAGAACTATCCCGGTGTCATCTATGCCTGGGACGTTGTCAACGAGGCAGCCGGAGATAACGGCGGCATGAGGGACTGCTACTGGAAGATGACCGTCGGAGACGATTATGTGGAGAAGGCATTTGAGTTTGCAAGACTTCACGGACCTTCGGGCGTGCAGCTCTTCTACAACGACTACAATTCCTACTCATCCGGCAAACAGCAGGCGATCATCGATATGCTCACTCCCATTGCAGAAGCAGGCAATATCGACGGTATGGGAATGCAGAGCCATATCTCCAGCGGGCTTCAGCCTGACAGCTTTATCGGGGCGATGAACAGATATGCTGAAGAACTTGGAGTCGTCATCCACATCACTGAGCTTGATGTTTCCGCACCCCCTTCCGCAAATCCCTACTACGATCAGGGAGTTTACATGAAGACTCTTTTCGAGGCTCTCATAGATGCAGTGGATAATGGTACCCCCCTGGAGTGCGTAACTTTCTGGGGACTTACGGACGACATGTCCTGGAAATCTTCCGAGAAGCCCCTTCTCTTCTACGGTAACCTGGCACCCAAGCCCGCCTTCGAGGGCGTGGTCTGCGCGATCAAGGGAGGAGAAGTGACTATCCCCGACGACTATGTACAGGTGACGGCGGATCTTACCCCCATCGACGAGGACTATGAGGATCAGGAGTATATCGGAGGTCCCAGAT
Source organism: Clostridiales bacterium (assembly GCA_003543635.1). Classification (GTDB taxonomy): domain Bacteria; phylum Bacillota; class Clostridia; order Saccharofermentanales; family Saccharofermentanaceae; genus Saccharofermentans. The sequence continues at coordinate 5,399 of DNAE01000033.1, forward strand.
ACAGTTCCACCCAGGCGATCGTGGGAGGTGCTTATAACGGCGACTACTGCCTTGAGAATTCCGGCGGATCCGCCGAGTACGACGGTTATTCCGTGGATATCTCCAGGTTCATCGGACAGAGCATCCACTTCTCCTTTGCGGTGAAGTCCTCCGCCGACATGGTATGCTTCACGGCGGACATCGACGGTTCCTGGCCCCACCTCATCGAAGTCGACACTTCAGGCGGTGACTGGGTATACGTGGAGGGAGACTACGAGGTTCCCTCGGGCATGACGAACCTCAGTGTTTATTTCGAGAGCTCCGATACGAGTTCGTTCCTTCTGGACGACCTTCACATCGAGGCTAACTGACAAAGTAAGATCAATGGATAACGGATCTCGCCCTGCTCCTTGCAGGGCGAGATTCATAAACAGGCCGGACCGGAACAGGAGGGGAACATGGGTCTTTTAAGATTCCTATTACACTTGGGGGAGACTCCCGAGGAACGTCAGAAGAGAAAGGACGAGGAGTGGGAGCAGTGGGCTTCCCGCAATGCCGCCGACGAACTCGAGGAGGAGTACGACGAACTGGACGATATGGAGGATGCCGATTACTGATCGACGAGGTTTAAGTATTCCTCGATCTCCTGAAGATCAAAGGATGAGATCATCCTTCTGTCAGAGCTGTCCAGGAGCCTGAAGTGGTTCGAGATCAGATTCTGCTGGATCTTATAACCGTCCTTTTCCTTTACGGTCTTCCACCAGATCTTGCCTCCCATGGTGGCGGGGTAGGTGATCTCCGTGTCTTTGAAGGCAAGGGCGGACACCACATCGTTGGGATCTCCGCCGAAGGTGTTCTGAAGAATGGTGCTCCTGCAAAAAATGGAGCAGAGGGCGACGGTCTCGGTCCAGCCCAGGGAACGTCTTCCTTTCTCGCTCTCCACCAGGGTCTTCTTGGATATTCCCAGTATGACGGCCATCTTATCCTGGGTGAGTCCGTATTCGGTCCTCACAAGTTTAAGGGTTGAATTTACCGCCGCAATGAATTCATCTCTTGTCATATCAATACACTCCAATAGTGTAATTCTACACTTTTTGTTTTTTGTTTTCAATGATATCCGGAAGTGTGGTATATTTCTCCTATGACCATCAAGATCAAGTTTGTACATTTCTTTGCAGCCGCGCTGCTCTTTCTTGCACTTCCCGTGGCCTGCTTTATAGGCGGTATGGTAAGGCTCCCCCTGGCGATAGCGGGAAACATCGTGATCCTGGCATCCCTGGTGATCGCAACGGAAAGGGTCAAGGAGAGGAAAGAGGAGCTGGAGATCCCCGTGGCTGCCATTCCCGTGGCGATACTTTCCGCGGTATTCTTCGTATACTTCGGAGGTGTGGGTGAGTTCTCCTGGACCACCGCCGACCACATGTACCGTTCCGCGATCTTGACCGATCTCGTGAAATACCGCTGGCCCGTGATCTACCGCTCCGGCATCTACACGGGAAACAATGCGGCCTTCATATACTATTCAGCCTATTGGAGCATCGCATCTGTTCTGGGCAAGATCTTCGGGCTGACCTTCGCCCGCATATTCCTGGTGCTGCAAACATGTATCGGAGTACTCCTTATAATCCTCGGAATGTCCTTCTGCAATAAGAGGTTCTCCTACTGCAGTATCGTCATGCTCATAATGTTCTCGGGCTTCGACTATATCCCGCTGTTTATCGGTGACATATTCCACCTTTACGACGGTTCCCTGGAGGCATGGAACGTAGCTCTCAATATCCATTCTGATATGTTCCAGATGCAGAACGTGTTCAATCAGTCCGTGCCCCTCTGGCTCATAACGACCCTGCTCGCGGATGAGCGCGCGGACAAGGGATCCGTGGGATATCTGGGGGCCCTTGCCTTCTGTTATTCCCCCTGGGCGGTGTTCGGCATGATACCCCTGGCCCTCCTGAGGCTTTTTGAAGGGAAGAAGATCAAGAGCATCCTGACCTTCGAGAACTTCGCGCCCCCGGCGCTGGTGCTGCTCCTTTTCACCTCCTATTTCACCCTGGGCAATTCCTATACCAACTGCTTCACCTTCAGGAAGTACGACAGCTTCGGGATGTACCTTCTGTCCTACCTGGGCTTTATAGTGTTCGAGGTGGGCATCTGGATAGTCCTGCTCATCGACTTCAGGAAGAAGACCTCCAAGGCTCTCCTTATCTCGGTGGTGCTGCCCCTGTTGCTTTTAACGATCTACTCCTACGGAGGCATGTCCAACGACCTTATGCTCAGGGGAGCCACGGTTCCCATGTTCATATTGACCATCCTTTCCGCGGATAAGCTCACCGGGCTTTTCGCAACCCTGCGAAAAGAACGCACCGTGGGACTTTCCGGGGCAGGCATCCTGTTCCTCTATTTCATATCCTTCATTACGCCCATAATGCTCATCCTGGCGTCGGTGGTGGGCTCGGTAAATATCTATACCACCACCGGCTTTGATACCAATCCCGACAGGTTCGAGATCGGTTCCTTCGGAGGATTGACTCCCGCCAAGTACGAGATCTACGAGGACACGATCCCCGTATCCTACGAATATGAGGACAGTTTCTTCTTCAAATACATAGCGAGAAAGTGATATACTTGACCCCGTTATGCCCATATTAAGTGTAGACAACATATCCGTTTCCTTCGGAGAGCGCAAAGTTCTCGACAATATCTCCTTCACCATAAACGAAGGGGATAAGATCGCGTTCATAGGAAATAACGGCGCGGGAAAATCCACCCTCTTCAAGACCATCAAGGGCACCCAAAGACCCGATTCCGGAAAGATCATCTTCCACGGAAATACCATCGTGGGATACCTCTCCCAGGATATGGAGGAGCAGGACCTGGAGGGAAATACCCTGAGGCCCGTGAGGCTCATCGAGCTGGAGGACAAAAAGGACGAGCTGGAATCGAGGATCTCCTCCGAGAAGGATGAGGATGCCCTGAAGGCTCTGATGGATGAATATTCCAAGGTCTCCATGGCCTTCGAAGCGGCGGGGGGATACGATTACGATCACAGGATAAAGGAAGCCCTGGCAGGTCTGGGACTCCGGGATATGGACGACAGAGCCGACCTTTCCACTTTGTCGGGAGGGGAGAAGATGAGGGTGTGTCTGGCCCGACTCATAGTGGAGCGCCCGGATGTGCTGCTCCTGGACGAGCCCACCAACCACCTGGATATAGATGCCATAGAATGGCTGGAGGATTTCCTTTCCTCCTACGGCGGTTCCGTCTTCATAATCTCCCACGACAGACATTTCATAGACAGGATCGCTAACCGGGTCATCGAACTTAACGACGGCCGTATCAGGGAATATAAGGGAAACTACGACGATTACAAGATCCAGAAGGAGGAGTTCCGCAAGACCCAGGAGGCACTGGTGGCAAACCTGGAAAGGGAACTGGAACACCAGCTGGATGTTAAGCAGACCATGCTCTCCCACAGGAACATATCCGGATACCATCAGAGGGAGAAGATGGTGGCCAAGCTTGAGACGATACTGGAAAAGGAAAAGGCCGATCTTCCCTCGGAAAGGGGAAGGATGAGCTTCACCCCGATCCCGAAGGAGAGGTCCGGAGCATCCGATAAGATCCTCCTCCAGGTGAAGGATATATCCAAGAACTTCGACGACGGGCCCATGATCTTCGAACACATAAGCTTCGAGCTCAAGGCGGATGAGAAGATCTTCCTGTGCGGAAATAACGGCTGCGGCAAGTCCACGCTCCTTTCCATGCTCCTGGGCCGCAACGGCGGATTTGACGGTACGGTGTTCATATCGGCGGCGGCTTCCGTGGGATACATGGAACAGTTCGTTCCCTTCGAGGACGAGAGCCTCACTTGTCTTGACGAGCTCATAGGAAGGAGCGATCTTTCCAACACGGCAGCAAGATCCCTTTTGGCCAGGTTCGGCTTCAAGGGGGACGATGTCTTTAAGAGGATAGACGTGCTGTCGGGAGGAGAGCGGTCGAGGCTCTATCTTTGCTGCCTCCTGGAGGAGAACCCGGACATGCTCTTCCTGGACGAGCCCACCAACCACCTGGATATCGAGTCCCGGGAGATCCTGGAGGATGCCCTCAAGGGATATAGCGGCGCCATGGTGTGCGTCAGCCACGACCGTTTCTTCATAGAGAAGTGCGCCGACAGGATACTGGGATTCTCGGGAGGATCCGCCAAGCTTTACGACAGTTACGATATCTACCGGAGGGAGATGGCGGGCAAGAAGGCTCCCGCGGCGGTGCCGGAGGA